>JBAZRP010000052.1:0-19504 GCA_041662885.1 Legionella sp. | reverse complement strand
GCCAGAATCGTAATTAAACGCGCAAAGAAAAAAGAAAAAAACCAAATAGGCAAAGAGTACGGAATTTTTTTAATAAATCCCCAAGCATCAAAGCTTGCTTTAGACTCCAAACTAAAATAGCGGTTACTCTGCTCCAGTCTTACACCATTTTTCAATTTCTTAAATTCAACTGCCACCTCAACGCTCCATTAAAAACATGTTGCTCAATATAATATCATAGGGCCAACGTAATGTATAATACGGAGACTAAATTGATAGTGGATGGCTGATGTCTTTATCTAGTTTATAAGCCGCATTCAATAATAAAAACAGTTGGAAATTACCTGCTGCTTTTCGGTAATATGGAGTGTTAGCCACTAAATTACTGTGAGGAAAAATACTTACGGTAAAAGGTTTGGTGATATCCGCTGCTTGAATCTGTTTCCAACTACTATGCCACCACAAATTTGTTGTTGCATCAAATGCCATCCATTTGTTGTTAATAAATGCTTCATTAAATACATGTCCAGGTACTAATACTAATCGGTTTTTAATTTTTGCCCTGGTTAAAAGAAGCCGCATCAAATAAGCCGAATCATTACAACAACCAATATTTGTTTTAATAAAAGTCTGTATATCCTTCATCTTTACAGCAGAGATTGGAATATGTTTGGTATCTTCATTTGATTGAACACAACCAGCTGTTAATGTATCTATTTTATTACCGTAAGCCCACATATTCGAAACAAGATTCATAAAAAATAAGGTTTGTAGCAACTCCTCATTTTTAACTCCCCATATTTTTATTAAGTACTTCCTGTGTACATTATATTGTTGATTTACCACTGCATAAAAATCCTCGTCCGACTTAATTTCAGCGTCAAGCAAAAATTGTTTATTAAAAATCCTTTGATCATCAATGGAAGGAAGATTGACAATTTTAATGGATTTTAAACGCTCATAATTTACTTGGTATTTAGATAATTCTAAAATAGCTTGGTTTTTCATGTTTACCTGCGCAAACACATTCAGATAGACAAGAAGCAACAAACCCCAACTACCAACTAAAACTGCTAAAAAATACCATTTATTGTGTTTGTTTACTCCTTTTAAAAATAATACTAATTCAAGGAACATAAAACAAAGACCTAAAATGAAAAGCACTTGTAATTTTTTATACCCTAAAGTCTGATACCAAGAATCCCAATAACTATCAAGAACAAGGTAATTCCAAATAGGAATTGCTGCGCTTACAAGAAAATATAAAAGAATGATCAGGCTTGAAAAAAAGAAAAATTTCTGTTTTTTTGGTACGGTCTGTTGATAATTCACTTTCTCAAATCCTTACTGGTTTTATTTCAATTTTCAAATAACGCAAGATATTTCTTACCTAAATCTTCATAAGTAAAGTTCCCAAGCACCGCCTTCTTTCCTCGCAAACCCATTTGTTCTAATTCGCCTTTCGGTAAAGCAACCAATTTTTTAATACCTCGCGCAATATCATCTGCATCTTCTGCCGCCACACAAAGACCGGATTGGGTTTGCGACACAAGATTATCCTTAGAGCTAAAAGCTAATAAAATAGGTTTGGCTGCAAACATATAATCAAAAATTTTATTGGGTGATATGCCAAATTCATAAATTGGTTTGTCTTTCCAACCCAAATATACTGCGTCCATTTGATCCAAAAAGTCTGCTACTTGATTTTTAGGTATCTCATCACAAAAACTAATAGCGCTTAAACCATTTTTATTAGCGCAGTCTTGTAGTTCTTGTTTTAAAATGCCATTTCCTACCAAGAAAAAATGCACCTTAGTATAATTTTCATTTTTAAGTATTATTAAAGCATCCATTAAATCATCCAGTGCATTGGGATGACCATGAGCACCTGCATAACCGATAATAAAATATCCTTGTTGGCGTTTTTGAGTGATTAGTTCACTAATGCTTTCGGAGAGGGGATGCTTACTCACCCCTGATTCTCCAACAGCAACACCATTTGATATATAGGTAAAACGATCGGGACTCAATCCACGTTGTTGCATATAGTTTAATGCATTAGGCAATAAGGAAACCACATGATCCGATTTTTTATAGGCAAATTTTTCAATCCATTTTAATGCCAGAACTATAGGGTGATACGATTTCAAATTAAGTAATTCTACCAGGGATGCCGGCCAAATATCTCTGACTTCAAAAACCAGTTTTGCCTTATGTTTTTTTGCCAGTCTGTAAGCAGATAAATAATGAAAGGGGTGTGAAGAGGAAACAATCAATACCGAAGGCTGCCCCGTTATTTGTACCAACTTTTTTGAATGACGCCATACTTTATAGGAATAAGAAAGCATATTGATTAAACGCATCACGCCATTGTTATGATAGGTGCAGGTTTTTAAAAACACATAATCTTGACCGTCGATTAATTGCTGGTTTACCGGTTGCTTTTGTATTATTTCCGAATGCAGTAAATGATGAAAACTCGCAGCAATAACATAGGATTTATAATCATTACGATTAAATTCTCTCGATAAATAATAAGGCCTATACGACATCCCCAAACTGGGACTACCTGCATAATGATGCAAATACCAAATGGTACCTTTGGATGCTGGTGCTAATTTGTTATAAACTGTAACCAAAGTATGCGCTTCATTAGTCCAGTTATAATGCTCCAGTACCGCTTTTTTGCCCTTAGCACCCATTGCTTTAGCTTCATCGGGATTATCAAGCATCCATTGAATGGCGGTATGAAGCTCTGAACTACTCAAAGGATCTACACAAATGCCGCAATTATGAGTGTCGACAATACCGCGCCATAAAGCAAAATTCGAGGCAATTACAGGCTTAGCTGCGGATAAATATTCAAATAATTTAATAGGCATGGATTGAATATAAGTAGCTGTTGGATGAAGGATGCATAAACCCAATTGCGATTCAGCAAAAATCTGCGCGATACCTTGCCTATCAACTGTTCCACGATAATCAACATTCTTCCAACCAGGTAATGAATGAACTAATTGCTCGGTTTTATTATCAATAAAAGCACCAGCTAGAATTAAGCGCAATCCTAAGGTTTCAGCAGCTTGAACCATTTCTATGATTCCACGCTCTTGGCTAATTGCTCCTACATAGCAGATAGACTGTTGTCTACTTCCCGAGGCTTGTCCGCGGGATCCAGTCTCAAACTCTTCCAATATAGGGAAATTATTCACCACTACCGCATCAAGTCCAAGTTTTCTAAAACGCTCACCAATATGCTCAGTCGCAGTAACTACTGCATCTAATCGACAAGCAATAAAGTTCTCAACGCGCTCAATACTCCAGGCAAGTAGTGGCCTAAGAAATTTTGGCAACCATTCTTTAGTCATCACATCGCGAGGTACATCTTCATGCACATCATAAACTACTTTTTTACCCTGCATTTTTAACAATAAACCAAAGGGAAGCAATTCAGGATCATGAAAATGATAAATACTTGCATCCAGTCCCTTTGCCATTCGGTATACTTTATAGGAACGAAGCAGCATGCGTTGCAACCTTCCACTAGTTAAATCCACCGGTACCTTATGATGCACTACGCCTTTTGCATCTGCAGGCAAATCACCTTTGGCGATCAAATGTACCTCATAAGCATTGGCAACTAAACTTGCGCATTCCTTATGAAAAATACGAATATCATCTGCAGGGTGTACGGAAGTAAAATGACATACTTTTATGCTCATAAACTCACCCCAAATGTTTTTTCCCATAGGGCAAGACTGTACAATCGCCACTGCGTCCGCAAATTAAATCGTGAATAGTTTTTCTTTAAATAATCCACGTTAGCAATTCCTTTAATCACATTTGACGATAAAACGCTTGTATACATTTCATTATAATGTTGCTTCAACCATAAATTTTCCGGTGCTTCAAAACCAAATTTATTTTTACGCCAGGCAATACTTTCAGGCATACGCTTTTCCATACCTTTTCGTAGCATCCATTTAGACCAACCTTGCTTGATTTTAAACCGGTCCGGAACAGATAAGGCCGCCTCGACTACTCGATAATCTAAAAATGGCAAGCGCGTTTCAATGGAATGCGCCATAGAATTTTTATCTTCATACCGTAATAATACAGGTAAATTAGTACGTTCTATCTCAAGTTTTTGCAAATCAAAAGTGTCCCAAACCGCTTTAGAAAATAAATGTAAATGTGCAGGACAAGCCGGATATTGTGAAAGATAGGCATGTCGGTACAAATAATAACAATAACGCAAAGGACTTGCCGTACTTGCCACCAAATATTTCATGGAATTCATTACAGACAATTTACTATTATTCATACGTGAGGATTCAAGCGCCCGAGCAAAAGCGAGCAATCCTTGTTGTTTTAATGTGGTAGCAAGATAAGAACCGTAGTATTTTTCATAACCCAAAAGCGTTTCATCCCCACCCTGCCCATCTAATAACACGCTAATCCCGTTATCTCGAGCAGCTTTCATCACAAAATATTGCATAGTAAGCGAAGGACTGCCAAAGGGTTCTTCTTGTGCGCTAACAACTTGTCCTAGGGAATCAACAAAATCTGCGTACAAAGGTTTCACGTGTAACCAATTCATGTGCGAATGATCAATCACTTGCCCGGCAAATTGCATTTCATTATTGCTCTCTTGCTCACTGATTGCGGTAATCCCAGTGAACGCATTATTGGCTTTGGCGTTATATAAAGGTGCCGCAATCGATGCAATGCTGGAGCTATCCAAGCCCCCACTCAAACAAGTACCCACTTTTACATCGGCACGTAACCTTAATCGAACTGCATCTTCTAGTAAACTCATATAGGTTGCTACAGCTTCTTCTTCAGATAATTCACTGTACTGAGTATTAAGACTAAGACTGTAAAAAGTTTTTGGAATGAAATGATGCGTGCTTAAATCGTAGATAAAATTAGTACTGGCTGGAAGCTTTACAATTTCCTTAAAAAAAGTATTCTGCGAATGGTCACTGACACTTGTTAATAAAAAATCAATAATTAAATCGCGATCAGCATGCACTTTCTTTAATAGCGGCAACAATTGTCTGATTTCCGACCCAAAAGCAAATATCTCGGGGGTATTGATATAATAAAATGGTTTTACACCAAATCGATCGCGAGAACAAAAAACCGTATTATTGACCTTATCTAAAATAGCAAAAGCCCACATGCCATTAAAACGTTGCACGCATTCTTGTCCCCATTGGGCATAAGCAGCAAGGATTACTTCCGTATCAGTATGCGAGGCAAATCTATGACCCAATCCCTCAAGCTCCTGTCGGATTTCAATATAATTATAAATTTCGCCATTATAGGTTATAAGCAATTGCTCATTAGCATATGACATAGGTTGATGGCCATTATCGGAGATATCTATTATTGCAAGACGTCTATGACCAAGGGCGAGATTTTTATAGCAATAAATGCCCTCTCCATCGGGACCTCGATGAGTGATGGAATCAATCATTCCCCGAATATTTTTTGGAATATCAACTGCACTTCCGTGTTTTACAATTAAACCTGCTATACCACACATTTTACATCCAAATTTTTAAACTCATCTCGAACAAGATATACCAATACTAGAGTAAGCATCCATCCACCGGATAATAATAAAGTATGGAAGGAAGCTGAACTTAGTAACAGGATAAACAGCGCATTTACAAGCAATGCCAAAACACTAAAATCGGTCAAGATAAGTGATATGAATGCAAACCAAAAGCCTAACTCTATACCACTTAGCAACATACCAGACAAACCGAAGTTGGCATACCCTTCCATAAAACTCGCTGCATTTACTGTGCCTAATAAACCTTCCTCTAGTTGTAATGGGTAAAGCTGCTCATAAACCTTTTCAGAATAATTAATATGTTGGCAGTGCAAAATTTTTGCAAGTAATCTATCACCACATCCATGTCCAAATGGGATAGTCTCAGGGATCAGCGTAAACCATTGCGAGACGACCTTTCCAGGCACTATCAAAATACGATCAAGAACTGAATTCACAGCTATCTCACTTTTATTTCCTATTTGTTGCTGCTTAGTGCCATTCAGATGATTAATACGTATTTGCGGGTTCGTTATAACAACTAATAACATAACACTAGTAAATGCAACGACAATCATAGCAAAAAAATACTTCCATGCGCCAATATATAGGGAATACAATAATGTCGGAATAAAAACCAAGGCGATATAACTTTTCTGCAATAAAGAACAGCAAAACAAAAAACTTAGTAAGACAGAAATCCAAAAATAATCATATCTTTTGATATAAAGACTAACTAAGAGCAATAGTGGCAAAATTGCTCGAATACAAAAACTCGTTAAGTAATTTAACCAACTAGGAGAATCCAATGTTATAGCTTGTCTAATTTTCGCAATATCGTATGCATCTGTTGAAAAATAAGCCGTGAATAAAGGAATATTTCCAATTTTAATAAATTGAATTAAGGCAACAGTAATGGTAAATAGTAATGCAATTGATATAAATAATTGGGCATGCATTTTGAGTTTGAAAAAACTTTTATTTTTAAAGTGATTTAATACATAAGAACTCAAACAATAAGAAATACCGCAAACTACTGCATAATAAAAAAGATAAGATACCTGTTGCCATTCCCCAGCCGTTTTGATTACACCAATAGCGAGCCAACCAAGAACCAAATAGTACACTATTAAAAGATTATATTTTGAGTAAAATAAATAACTAAAGTTCACAATCGCACAACTCCGAACAATTTATATTCGTTATAGATCAGAAATAGTACCACAACCAACCAACAGCGTCTAACAAGCCTCTTGCATCGGCGATAGATCGTCTTGACGCGCGTTAACAACAACGTTTTTAGTACTTTTCAAAATCAAATACAAGTAAAATAGATACAATATAATTTCATGAACAACAAATGCCTTAATAAATACACCAATTGGGTATTTTGCAGCAATAAATAAAGTGCTTGAAATGGTAATAAAATAAGTCAACTGCCAAAAAAAACCCAATCTAAGATTTTTTTCAATAATCATTACTGAACTTAAAGGGCTTACCGAGAATCGCATGGCAATTGCAAAAACAATCAGTGATGCGTAAGTTCCCGAAGCAGCCCATTCTTTACCAAAAATAAATGAATACAGATCAGCGCCCCAATAAAACACAAGTATTAAAAAGGGTAAGGATATCGTTATCAGAGTAAAAAACGTCTTCAAAATTACATGATACAGCAATTCGGGCTTATAGTTATTCAAATGAGTCACTTTTTGAAACAATACCTGAGCAACAGCTGTTGCAATCAGCACAATAGGTAGATTTAAAGTTCTAAAAGTCAGGCTAAAAAAGCCCGTCATATCCGCGCTATAAAATTTGGAGATCATGAAAATAGGCATCTGTAAGGCTGTAGTATCAAGCAGCGCCCCCCAAAGTGAATACAAAGGAAATTTCCTGTATTTTAGTAACAATACCATCATTCTTTATAAAGATAAGCAATGCAATAATTGTTTGCTATTGGTGCATATAGATTTAACTAACATGCTGGCAGAGGTTATTAAGCCAAGAACACATCCAAGAATTAAACCTAGTTGCACGGTTTTTTGAATACTCAATAATAACTGCAGTCCTGTGCCTGACAGACCTTGGAGAACTTTAGCAGTTGAAATAGTGGAAAATCGTTTATATCGGATATTCCAATAAATACTCGCCTGTACTATTCCATTAAATAAAATAGAAACAGGAATTAAAAAAAGCCAGTTTTCAATTAATGGATTTCCTATTAAGCTGGTTATAACACGATGAAAAAAAATCGCGATAATCAGAAAAATTAAGGCCATCAAACTAGAAATTAGTACCGACAAACCAAGCAGATTAAATGCTTCTATCGAGTTTTTAGGTAACAATATAGCCATTTCATATCGGCCGGCTGCAATTACAGCACCTATCGCAGCTAAAGCAACATAAACAGAAAATACCCCGAAGTCGGTGGGATTGTAGAGCCTGGTTAAAATAGGCATAAAAGCTATCGGAATAATTTGCGATACAACGGTGCCAAACATATTGATAAATACATTAAAAACATCTTCGTTTTTCAATTTGTTAAACACAATCTGGCTCAACTAAACCACGAAGAATCCGTTGACACGATTGACCTTCTTGTTCCTTTATTTCATAAACAGCGCCACACTCACACTTGACGGTTCCACTACCTTTTAGTCGCACTGCACACTGGCACATCCAGCCATGATGTTTTGCTGGAACACCCGCTACCAATTCGTAAGGTTTCACATCACGGTTAACTACTGCTCCTGCGCCTACAAATGCATATTCCCCAATTTGCACCCCGCAGACTATAGTGCAATTTGCTCCAAGTGTTGCACCGCGGCCAACTAAAGTCTGACGGTATTCACTTTTACGAATTATTGCAGCCCGTGGGTTGTATACATTGGTAAATACCATGCTTGGTCCGCAAAATACGTCATCTTCCAGACGTACAGCATCATAAATGGATACATTATTTTGAATTTTTACGTTGTTGCCTATGACTACATCATTACCGATAAAGACGTTTTGCCCCAGGGAACATGCTGTACCTATTTGTGCACCGCTGCATACATGTGTCCAGTGCCAAATACGGGTGTTGTCACCAATTTGCGCACCTTCATCCACTATGGCTGTTGGGTGTATCGAGTTATTCATGTTAATAATCCAAAGGCAGTGCGATTCGCTTTCCGTCCCTGGCGGATAAATAAGCGGCAATTAACACTTCTAATGATTTAAGACCTTCCCTGCCATCCGTATACGGCTTTTCCTGACCACGTAATACTTGAATAACATTTTCATAATAAAGTTTATGTCCAATACCATAAACACTTTCGGTGCTGTAATTTGCTGTTGTTACAGCCTGGTCTGCTTCTCTCTTATCGGCAAATTCCCAATGCTGAATTTCGTTTACGGCAACTCCACCAATCTTTACCGTTCCATGTTCACCAAGAATGGTGATACTTCCTTCCAAATTTTTGGGATACGTCAACATGGTTGCATTAACCGAGCCCAAAGCACCAGAACGCCATCTAACACTCATAACTCCTGAGTCTTCTACCTCAATCCTGCGTCCCAAAGTACCCGTATATGCCTGAACACTTTCAATGGGACCGATGAGCCAATCCAACAAATCAATATAATGACTTGCCTGATTCATGAATGCACCACCATCAAATTCCCAAGTTCCACGCCAACTGGCACTATCATAATAATCTTGTGGCCTGGTCCAAAAGACGTTGACATTGACCATATAAATTTTACCAAAACGATTTTCTTCTAGCGCTTGTTTTAGTAACTGCAAGGGTGGATTTCGACGATTTTGTTTTACTACGAATAAATAGACATTAGCATCATCACAAGCTTTAACCATACGTAAACCATCATGCCAACGTGTTGCCATAGGTTTTTCAGTAATAACATGCCGTCCTGATTGCGCTATAGTAATGGCTTGACTTGAATGCAGACCGCTAGGAGTAGTTAGAATTACTGCATCAGCGTTGGTGTCTTCTAACATAACTTCCAGTTTAGTATAGGGCTTTGCGCGGGTTTCGGTTACCGCTTTATCCAAGGCGCTGGAATCAATATCGCAGACACCTACAATTTCCACTTCATCACTGTAGGCTTTAAGTGCCTCAAAGTGATTTTTTGCAATTCGTCCACAGCCCACAAGAGCCATGCGGATTTTACGATCACGAACTGGTGGAAGAAAATTTCTCATTAAGCCCTCACAATAATATCGTTGGACTCAGCATAACGTCCACGACAATCAACTAATAATTTAGAACACTCTTTAATCAAATCGTAATTGAACTTATCGTGATCAGTAGCCAATAATACACAATCAAAGTGTGCTAAAGTTTCAGGAGTCAATTCAACGCTGGACAAATCAAATTTATGTTCATGCATTTCGGGAAACACAGGAATATGCGGGTCACTATAAGCTAATTGTGCGCCTAAATCACGCAATTTTTCCATAATCACTACTGATGGTGATTCTCGCATATCATCAACATTTTTCTTATAGGCAATTCCAAGAACCAAAATACGGCTACCGTGCACAGCTTTTGCTTTCGAATTCAAGGCCACTACTATTTTACTTAACACATAATCCGGCATGGCAGAATTAATTTCACCAGCTAATTCAATAAATCGGGTATGTACGCCGTATTCTCTTGCTTTCCAGGTTAAATAAAAAGGATCAATAGGAATACAATGTCCGCCAAGACCGGGACCAGGTTGATAAGGCACAAAACCAAACGGTTTTGTTGAAGCAGCGCGAATCACTTCTTGAATATCTATGCCCATTTTATCGGCTACCAATTTCATTTCATTTACTAAACCTATATTCACTGCGCGGTGAATATTTTCTAAAATCTTGCACAGTTCCGCCACGCGCGTTGAACTCACAGGAACTACTTTATCAACTATTTGACTATAAAAACTAACACCAACCTCTAGGCAAGCAGGAGTATGTCCACCACAAACTTTGGGTATGGTACGTGTAGAAAAATTAGGATTACCTGGATCCTCGCGCTCTGGAGAAAAGACTAAAAAGGTATCTTCACCGATGGTCAAGCCCCGAGATTTAATTCTTGGTGCTAATTCTTCATCAGTGGTACCAGGATAGGTAGTACTTTCCAAACAAAGCATTTGTCCTGGTCTAAGATAAGGCACTAATTCCTGCATGGTATCTAGAATATGACTTAAATCAGGATCGCGGTGTTTATTTAAAGGCGTTGGCACACAAAGGATTAGAACGTCTACTTCAATCGCTCGAGCAAAATCACGTGTTGCTTCAAATTTTTTAGCATTAGCCCTAATTTGATCGTGAGCGATATGTTCAATATAACTTTCACCACGATTTAAAGAATTAATTTTATCCTGATTAAGATCAAAACCAACTACATTATAACCAACTTCACAACTGCGTAACATCAATGGCAATCCTACATAGCCTAAACCAATAATCCCAATAGTTGCGTGTTTGCTCTCAATTCTAGTTATTAATTCTTGTTTTAATGAGTGGTCCATGCCAGTGAAGTCCTTATTAGCTGTGTAGAAACAAAGACAAAGGGTACTTCAAGGCAGTATTTATTGTCAAGAAACTTTTTTTTACAGAGTGCGAGTATTCTACTCAAGCAATATCATGAGCTAACAATCTTCTAGTTGCACGAAAATAACTAATCGGTGATTGCTGTAAAAAATCAGATAATTTTTCCATATAGATACATGCAAAACGATCAACCTGATGCGCAAAAAAGCTTTCTTCTGCACCAGCTCTAAATATCCGTTCCCATTTTGGATTATAAAACTTATTTTGCTCTTGAATTAAGGTCGAGATATGACTATCAATCGCAGTAATTTCTACCAATAGTTCGTCAATTTCTTTACTGTACTTATAAGTGCCTTCATCAACGCTTTTAGTACATAATTGTGTGTATTTTTGCTCTAAAATTTTCTTTTTATCCATGGCTTCGACTATTTTATTTACGGTAGGTAAAGCACGTTTTTGTGCAGCAATTTCTTCACCTAATTCATCAACAACCAAGGCGGTGCGCCAATTACAATCTTTTTTCAAACGCAAAATATCGCCGTAAATATGATCGCCTATATATAAAATTTCATCTCCACTAATATCTAAATCTTCCGTGAATTTTTTGGCATTCCCACCTTGATATACTCCAGGCTTTAATTTGCCCATGGTATTGGTCATTGTTCCGGTTTTAGGATCTACTGATAAAAAGCGGGCATTATCATAAAAAAAGCGTGGTTTATTAGCTAAAGTAATAATGTAGTCAAATAAATCGTGCCACGTTTGTCCCTTATCTAAAAAAGGATTGATGGCATAATCTAATATCAACTTGGTATATGCGTAATCAGAATTAGTCAGGATAAACATTTTTTTACCGTGTGCAATAAAATGTTTTAAACCATCAACGACTGTCTTTTCTTTAATAACATATTCGTCTAAATTTTTACTAATAATACCTTTTAAACTACCGTCTGAATGCACTTTATCCACGCAATATTGCACGTCTTGTGCCATAGTTTGATAATTTGGCATTTGATCCGTTAACTCATCTTTTAAGTCAACTAATTGTCCGTATAGAACACAAAAAGCTATCGAAAAGGAAGTATCAATTGCCATATAATTGGGATCACCCAAATCGACATAAATACTGCGATAAATATTCTTTTGATCGCGAAAACTTATCTGTTTCGTACCATGATAACTTTGTCTAATAGCACTGTAACGATTCAATTTTAAGATAGTGCCATTTTTACTATCTATGACTAAACCACGGATGGCATCGTGGTAATTAAATTTAAAATTTTTAATAACTTCAGGATAATTTTTCAAGGCTACTAACTGTTCGATTACTAATTGATAGACTAAGGCTTCGAATCGTTCTGAATGATAACGAATCAAGGTATGATCCATATCCAAACCAATACGTTTGATTTTCTTCAAATTTAAAATTCGATTTACGAATACCTTATGCTCTTCCAATTTGTTGTGCTCCCTTGTAGGTTGAGTCATTTGACTTGAGGTATCCTCACCTTTTTGATCCCAATCGAAGCTCCCTTCTCCCGCCCAGCGGGAGAAGGGAGCTTCGATTGGGATCAAAAAGGTGAGGATACCTCAGGCCATTTAACCCAACAAAACTGCTCAATGCTCTAATTGTTGGGCTTTGGCCCAACCTACATTTATTTTCTCAACGTCTTGATACCGTCTGCCTTAGCAAGTAAAACCACATCGGCCAACCGATTCGCAAAAATTCCATTTTCGACCACTCCTGGAATTTGATTTATTTTATTTTCTAGCGCTATGGGCTCATTAATAATTAAATTAAATACGTCTAAAATAATATTGCCGTTATCTGTTTGATAGCCTTCACGGTATTGCGGATCGCCGCCTAATTTTACTAATTCTCTGGCGACAAAACTCCTGGCCATGGGAATTACTTCTACTGCCACCGGAAAATAACCTAAATGGTGTACCAATTTGCTCTCATCGACAATACAAATAAACTTCTTAGCAACATTGGCTACAATTTTTTCGCGTGTCAAAGCGCCACCGCCACCTTTAATCATATCAAAACGCTCAGTCACTTCATCCGCTCCATCAACATAGATGGCTAATTCCTGGACAGAATTTAAATCAAGAATGGGAATGCCTGCTGCGCGGAGTAACTCTTCGGTTTTTTTAGAGCTAGCAACACAAGCATCGATACGGTGTTTAATGGTTGCTAATTCTTCAATAAAATAATTAACAGTGGAACCAGTGCCCACACCTACTACGGTATCATCTTCAATAAATGCTAGTGCTGCTTTTGCAGCCGCTTTTTTTAATTCACTCATTTAAGCGCTCCTGTGTCTTTGACGCACAACTTCATATAAAGAAACTCCGGTAGCAACGGATACATTCAAACTTTCGACCGTACCAAGCATAGGCAAGGAAAATAGACCATCACAATGATCGCGAGTTAGTCGTCTTAAACCTTCTCCTTCCGCCCCCATTGCTATGGCAATGGTACCCGTGCAATCAATTTGATACAGCGATTCTGTAGCCTCTCCAGCTGCTCCGTAAATCCAAACTCCTGCTTGTTTTAATACATCCATAGCACGTGCAAGATTCGTCACTCGTACTACTGGGATGGATTCAGCCGCGCCGCAAGCAACTTTGCTTACAACGGGAGTAATTGAGGCGCTTTTATCTTTTGGAATCACAACAAAATCAACTCCTGCAGCATCAGCGCTACGTAAACAAGCACCTAAATTATGCGGATCGGTGACACCATCAAGGATCAAGATAAGACTGGGTTTTTTAGATGATTCCAATAAACCCAGTAAATCCGGTTCAGAATATTCCGGTAGGGCTAAAGCGTTGGCAACAATACCTTGATGGGTAAAGTCTGCAAAACGCTGATTCATTTTTTGCATGGATAATTTTTCAATCCGTACATTTTTTTGTGCCGCTTTATCCAGCAATTCCTGCAATCGCTTATCAACCCTGTCCTGGCTCAGGAACAAAGTTTTAATCGTTCTGTGTGGATTATCTAATAAAGCCGAAACTGCATGTATCCCATAAACAAACTGCTCACTCATTACTACTATCATCCTCAGCGGGCTCAAAATCTATTTTGCGTTCATCCAAATCAACTCGAGCAACTAAAACCGACATTCTATCGCCTAAACTATAAACATGACCACCCCGAGCACCAGTTAAGCGATGCTTGACGGGATCAAATGTATAATAATCATTCTTTAAAGACGTAACATGTACTAAACCTTCAACATAAACAGCATCCAATTCAACAAAAATTCCAAAACTGGTAACTGCTGAAATACGACCTTTGAATACTTGGCCCAATTTATCCTGCATGTATTCACATTTCAACCATGATATTGCTTCTCGCGTTGCTTCATCTGCTCGACGTTCTGTCATAGATGAATGCTTACCTAAACGATTCATATCATCATGCGTGTAATCAAATTCATATACGGGTTTATTATCCAACAAATGGCCTATGGCACGGTGAATCAATAAATCCGGAAATCGTCTAATTGGCGAAGTAAAATGCGTATAGGCAGAATAGGCTAAACCAAAATGACCCTCATTTGCTTCCACATATTGCGCCTGTTTTAAAGAACGCAGCATTACTGTTTCAATTAAATGCTTTTCTGGTCTGTCACCCAAAGTACTCAAAGTGCGCTGGAAATCTTTAGGATGTGGTTTTTTACCGCCACCCAATTGCAAACCCATTTCACCTAAGAATTGTCTTAAGGCGGTAATTTTATCTTCTTCTGGGGCTGCATGCACACGGTATAAAGTAGGAATTTCTGCTTTTTCCAAAAAGCGCGCTGTGGCAACATTGGCTGCCAACATGCATTCTTCAATTAATTTATGTGCGTCATTGCGAATGACAGGAACAATGCATTTAATTTTTTTATTTTCATCAAATTCAATTTTAGTTTCTGTTGTTTCAAAATCCATAGCACCGCGTAGTTTGCGTGTGACTACTAAAACCTGATACAAATCATATAAAGACTTAAGAACTGGCCATAAATGCTGATGTGCTTGATCTGCGTGTTTTTGTTCAAGCCATTCACCTACTTGAGTGTAGGTCAAACGCGCATGCGAATGTATAACGGCTCTATAAAAACGCGAACGGGTTATTTTGCCATCAACAGCAATGCTCATCTCTGCCACCATGCACAATCTATCTACATGAGGATTCAACGAACATAAGCCATTAGATAAAGCTTCAGGCAACATGGGCACTACTTTGCCAGGGAAATAAACCGAATTGCCGCGCCTGGCTGCTTCTTTATCTAAAGCTGAATCTTTTTTTACGTAATTACTTACATCCGCAATGGCAACAAATAATTGAAAGCCACCTTTAGGTCTTTCGTGACAATATACCGCATCGTCAAAATCTTTAGCGTCATCACCATCAATAGTAACAAAAGGGAGTTTTCTTAAATCCGTTCGACCTTTTACTTGATCTTCAGTAACTTGTTGTGGAATTTTAGCGACTTCGGTTAATACGTCTTCTGGCCATTCAAAAGGAATCCCATGGGCATGAATTGCAACTTGAATTTCCATGCCTGGAGCCATGTGTTCACCAAGAACATGAATAACTTTTCCTATAGCCTGAGTGCGTTTATTAGGAAAGGCGATGAGCTCTACCAATACCATCTGACCATTTTTAGCACCATCACAAAATTCTTGAGGAATAGAAATATCTTGAGTTAAGCGTTTGGAGTCGGGCAAAACAAAGTTCACTCCGTGCTCTGAAAAAAATCGACCTACTACTGTAGCATTAGCATGTTCTAATACTTCATGTATTTTCGCTTCTGGTCTACCACGTCGGTCCAAGCCTGCCTGATAAGCAAGCACAACATCGCCATGCATTACATTGCGCATTTCGGCCGCGGTCAAGACCATGTCTTCGCCGCTCTCATCGGGTATGAAAAACCCATAACCATCAGGATGGCCTTGTACCGTACCGCGTTGTAAATTGATCTTGCGTACCAAACAAAAACGACCACGACGATCTTGCATAATTTGTCCGTCGCGTAGCATTGCCTTTAATCGAAACCCTAAAGATTCTTGCTTGGCGCCTTCTTCTAAATGCAATTTATCGTATAATTGATTGTGTGACATAGGCCGACCGAACTCTTCTAATACAGTCATTATGTATTCCCGACTGGGAATCGGATCGGCGTATTTCTCACTTTCCCTTTTAAAATGGGGATCTTTTGATTTTTTGCTCATTTTCACCAATATTTTATTAATTTTTATACTTGTATCATTCCATTTATCAGTTAGCAAGTAAGTCTACTAATTACTTAGGTTTAATACCACGAGTGCCCAATTCAGCCATTAAGGCAGCTAAGGACATATCCTCCCCAGCCCAAAAATCACCTTTGAATTCATTCGGAATTTTAGATTTTGTCCATTCACAAGCCGCTACAGCTCCCTTACAAGGAATTTGTTGTTCATGTCCTGGTCTTGATTCAATACAATCGAGTATAAAAGGACCTTTGTTTATCACCAAACCAGACCAATTTTTAGTCTGTAACCGACTGGACCAACCAGCACTAGCACCAGCATTACTGGCCGGATGCGTAATCCACAACTCACTTTCTGCTAAATTATGAATAAAAATCAGTTTGGGATTTTCAGCCTTTATAGTAAGTGAATCACTTTGAACAGTTAATGGTCTACACCCTTTAGGTAAAGTAGATTGCGCCATTGCAGTAACTGTTAAAAGCAGCAAAGCACAAGAAATTAAGGTTCTCATTTTTACCTCCAAAGAACTTAGTATATAATTACTTGGACTTAGTTACTAGGAATGATCTTTTATGGCACAAACAATTAATCCCGCAGCTATTCTAAAGCTCCACAAGGACAGCATTGTCAGGTGGAAATCGGCAGGAATTGCTCTGGAGCAGCAAGGATTTTATCTACTGGTAGAAGAAAACCATGCTTTTAACTATCAATTATGGCATGCAGAAGACAAAGCACGCCGTGAAGACATGGGCTTTGAATTTGTTTATCAAGCAAAGAGAGCTATCGATGGCTTTAATCAACAAAGAAATAATAAAATGGAAGCTATGGATGAATTCTTATTTCAGCTGCTGCAACCTGCTAAACCTGATGAATGCCCGGTTAATTCCGAGTCACCTGGTATGATTATTGATAGATTGTCGATCTTGGCTCTTAAGTCCTTCCATATGGATTTACAAACGCAGCGTTCTGATACAGATGAAGAACATAAAGCACTTTGCACTAAAAAGTTAATAACTATAAACCAACAATTAAGCCAATTAAGTCAATGCTTAGGTCAATTACTGGCTGAATTGCAGGCAAAAACCAGAACCTTTAGGGTCTATCATCAATTTAAAATGTACAATGATCCCAAATTAAATCCCGAGCTGTATTGAACTATCAGGTAAAGGAGAATTCAAACCGTTAAGAACAGGACTGACATTAACTGATTTACTTTGATTGAGCAAAGAGCCACCAAAAATACCAAGTCCTGCATGCAGAGAATTTGACCGTCGCATAGTTGCTTTTGGTTGCAATGGGGCTGAGTTAGTTGCCAGCTTAGTCTCTATCTGCTTAGTTTCTGTCTTTGTTGGAGTTACAACCGGATCTATCGGTCCTCGATCTTTCGGGCTAGTACTGCAGTTAGTATCGGAATCTGATTTATCGGACTTTGCTTTAGCACCGGGCAGTCTACCAAAGCCTTTAGCCAAAGCCCTAAGTGCCAATACACAAGAGAATACACTGGCCGAGATACCGACTAATATTAGCATTACAAATGAATCGCGATATTGACCTTGATTGTCTTGCTCTTTTAATGGGTTCGCCGCAAACTCAATAAATCTCTGCCCTTTGGTAAGTCCTGAGCAAAAAGAACGTATAACCTCGAACCATTCCTGAAAAAAATATACTGGAGCAGGAGGAACGTTCATTCTCTCCTCAAGCGCTTCCTTAAATTCCTTACCTGTGGCTAATTCGTTGTTTTTCTCAATATTTCTTTCTTGGCTAATTATATTTCTTAATCGCATGCTATCAGAATCACTTTCTTTCTGTTCTTGTTCTTTCAAAAAATAATAATTCGAAGTCACCGAATGCCCCACAAAACCACCAATAAATGCAACACCCAATGGAATTAAAATCAATAATAAAAGAGGCGGACAAGGAATTGATGATAAAAGCAAAATAGCCCCAACAACAAATATCAAACTACTTAAAGCTGAATAGGCATACAAACCATTTTTTACACCCAATAAGATCGCAGATTTATAACTACGTGTGTTTTGATTTTTCAAGACAGTGCGCATTTCATCAAATTCTGCGCATAATTTATGCAGCTCTCTTTCTAATGGATTGATTTTGTTAGTATCATTTTTCGTGGCATCATCCTGCTTTTTTTTCCTGAGGGTCGTTAATTCATCATGCATCGTTTCCATGAGTTTTGCGATTATCTCTAATTTGCATTTAGTTTGAGTTACTTCCAATTTCAATTGGTATTCATGTTCTTCATAAACTCGAGTAATGATATAAGCTATGGTGTAAGTGGCACATAAAACCCCCATAGCAATTAAGGCATGCGGTGCAAATACAGCTAAACCCAAGATACCAATATACATATACAAACCATCGATAAATCCACCAATAGCAGCACACACAAAAGCTTTATCACAGTCGGACTTTTGTTGAAACTGAATTCTCTTAAGGAATACCGGTCTATCATCCTCATACATCAAACGTGCTTCTTGGATTTCCTTCAATAAATCTTCATTATAATCCATCATGTCTTTACGACTTTCGACGATAGCACGCAAACGATAACGATTAGCAGCAGCTAGAACACCCAGAACAATGCCTAAGGGAAGTACTAAAAAATTAAGATTCACACCAAGCAAATTGATAAACAGAATAGTGCTTCGCAATCCTACGTACGCATTTTTTAATCCCTTCATTATATCCCGAAAAAAGGGCCAGGCTGCGACTATATGGTGTACAGTGCGTGGTTTCATGTCTATTAGTGTTTGCGGTTTGACTTCTTCATCATTAAATCTGGCTTTTTCCGCCCCTCTTCTTGCTTGCTTTACCTTATCCACATCTTTTTCGAAATAGGCTGCCCAAAAGGAAAACGAAACTAAAAAGAACGTTTCGAAGACTATTGCCGTTATTCCTTCAGGGGTAAGCATGAAATCATGCATTGCATTACTATTGGCTTTGCTCGCACAAATATTAAAAAAGTATTTAAACATACTGTAAGAGGAGCTTAACGAATCAAAGAAAGCGAACGTAAGATAAATATATCTTGGTTGATGAAGATACTTGGCCACGTCCTTAGATTGTGCATCAAAAGATTCAGTGGCATCAGGTGTTTTAAGATGGTCAGTCTCAGGAATCATGCGATCGTAAGGCCGTCAACAGAAATTCTGTCGCAT
>JBAZRP010000051.1:0-19587 GCA_041662885.1 Legionella sp. | reverse complement strand
GTTGATTGTTAATTTCATATATGACTTATCACTTGTCAATGCGATTAATTGTTACCAATCATTTGCTTATGTTACGACGGGGTCGCAAAACGGTGCAAAATAATGTGCGGTATTATAATCTTTATTAAGATGGTGCAAGTGTATCGCAATTGAGGCGCAATGATCAATGCAAGGTCATTTATTAAGGGGGTAGGATGACTTGAGGTCTTTTTATTCCATGGTGCATGTGAGTTATATGAGGTATCCTCACCTAAAGAAAAACTAAATATCTTAGTGGATTCAACGGGGTTAAAAATTTACGGTGAAGGCGAATGGAAAGTGCGTCAACATGGAGTAGTAAAGAAACGATTATGGCGTAAATTGCATATTGCTTTAAACAGTGATTCACAGGAAATAGAAGCTTTTGAATTGACTGATTTAGGCACCCAAGACTGGGAAGGTTTTGAAAAAATAATTGAAGAGATTGAGCAAGAATTAGGTGATGTTATTGGAGATGGGGCTTATGACCGTTTTCCCTGCTATAAGCTTGCAACCACTAAAAATTTTGAGCTCATTGTCCCTCCTCAGCGCAATGCGCGTAATACCCAGGAACGAAAGAAGAAAATAAGTAAGGCAAAAAGGGTATTTTTGCAGGGACGAGATGCTGCTATCGAATCTATTCGAGAAATAGGTCGAAAAGAGTGGAAAATAGCAGCGGGGTATCATCGACGAAGCTTAGTTGAAACGATAATGTTTCGTATTAAAACAATTTTGGGAAGTAAATTAAGCTCAAGACTTTTTGAAAATCAAAAAGTAGAGACACGAATTTGGTGTAAAATTATAAATCATATGACGCAATTAGGCATGCCAATGTCTTATGTCATTGATTGATTTATTAACATCTCCTGCAGGAGCTTTATTGAATATTTTATTTATTCAACAAAGCCCGTTTGGTGGGAGAAGGGAGCTTTGTTTAGGATTAGAAAAGGGATGATGAGGACAAAAAAAACCCGCGTCAATCCGCGGGTTTTTATTTTGAAGCTTATTTATTATCTGACTACAGGACGATTACTTAAGCTACGTAAAGAACCTCTCATTTTGCTTGAAGAAAGTGGAGCTACTTTAGCGGGCTTTGCTAATACTACGCTTTTAGATGAGCGTGCTTTCTTAATGCTTACCTTATGCATGCCAGATTTTACGGCAGTAGTTTTAGCTTTTGGCTTAGCAGATTTAGCTTTCACTTTAGACTTAGCTTTTACAGTAGTCTTAGCCTTAGTAGATTTAGCCTTTACTTTAGACTTAGCTTTAGTAGCTTTAGCTTTAACAGCAGTCTTAGTCTTAGTAGATTTAGCTTTTACTTTAGACTTAGCTTTAGTAGCTTTAGCTTTAACAGCAGTCTTAGTCTTAGTAGATTTAGCCTTTACTTTAGACTTAGCTTTAGTACTTTTAGCTTTTACAGCTGATTTAGCTTTAGTACTTTTAGCTTTAACAGTTGATTTAGCTTTAGTACTTTTAGCTTTTACAGCTGATTTAGCTTTAGTACTTTTAGCTTTTACAGCTGATTTAGCTTTAGTAGATTTAGCTTTTACAGCTGATTTAGCTTTAGTAGATTTAGCTTTTACAGCTGATTTAGCTTTAGTAGATTTAGCTTTTACAGCTGATTTAGCTTTAGTAGATTTAGCTTTAACAGCTGATTTAGCTTTAGTACTTTTAGCTTTAACAGCTGACTTAGCTTTAGTACTTTTAGCTTTAACAGCTGACTTAGCTTTAGTAACTTTAGCTTTCAATTTAGACTTAGCAGCAGTAGTCTTTGGCTTAGCTACTTTTTTGGCTTTAACTTTAGCTTTAGAAGCTGTAGTTTTAGCTTTTACTTTAGCTTTAGTAGCTTTAGCTTTCACAGTAGTCTTTGGTTTAGCTGTCTTGGCTTTCACTTTAGCTTTAATGTTAGCTTTAGCTGCAGTTGATTTTGATTTTAGGCTAACTTTAGGAGTGGCAGTTTTAGACTTAGCTTTAACTTTAGATTTAGGTTTAGTAGAACTTACCGCTTTAATGCTCATTTTAGGAGCTGTTGAAGATTTAGCTTTAAGAGCGATATTTCTAGTTCTGGATTTTACTTTAGTTTTTGATACTGCAGTTTTCTTTTTTGCACCAACTTTAGATGCTGCAGATCGAGTTTTCGCTGTGCTGCTAGAAGCAGATTTTCTGCTGGCACTAGCTGTACGTTTAATAGGTTTAATAATTTGATCTTCAAAAGTTTGCGCTAATTTTTGAGCTTGGCTTACAGTTTCTTTGTTAGACGCTGCAGCAGTATCCGATACATTTAGCCAAAATTTTTCCATTATTGCAAATGCATTTTGCGCATAATCCAAAGCTTTGTGGCCATTTTGGATTAAGGCATCTAAATTTCTCTCCATTAATTCTTCTGGTCTACGAGAATTCATCAGCTCGGTAGGATTGGGAAAAGTAAAGCTTTGAAGAGTTCTTGCATTGAGTTCCATAATCTCTTTTAACGGCTTTTCAAAAGACTGAAATCTTTTCTGCTGATTAAATTGATTGAAATTTAACATTTTTCATCTCCATATGTTATATGTTGCGTTGCACAATATAAGAGTAGCGCTTTATTTCAATTTGTCAAATTTATGTAAATAATATTTTCTCTTTTAGCCAAGAATTGATCTCGCCTACCAAATAAAGAGCAATTTCTGCCTCTGGCATCACCTTATTTAGTTCTTGGCATATTTCTGCAAAACTTGCTTGATGTTGAATTTTTTTAATTAAAGTTAATTCAAATTGGTCAAGAGTACAAAAACGCACGTCTTGATCGCGTCTCCAGATCATAACGGCTTGAGGTGCCTGCAATATTTTTTTTGGGGGAAGGGATTTGTGAGCGCGAGCAGCTTTTATAATTGGCAGGCTGTTATAGTATTGCATGAGTATTTTTGCTGATGGGTGTAATTTGAATCTAAGCTCAGGCCATTGATCAACGGGTACTTGTTGTAAGTCAGCAGGGCTTAGAAAATGGGTATCGGCTGCAACAATCGCTTGGTATTCAGCCCATTCAAAAGCTGCAATTTCTGCTAAATAGCCTTTTTTATTGTAGGGTGCTTGTTCTGTTAAAAAAACAGATAAATGTTCACCAAGACAATTTAATGAAAAATTTTGTGAGGGGTAGGCTTCAAGGTAGTTACGGCATAAAGCCCGAAATTTATTTTCACCTAGCACAGTGGCTAAAGTTTCGTAATCGCTATACAAAGCTTCTTCCAGTCGCGCATAAAACCCATCGGCATAAATCGCTACTCTATCTGCGATGTTTCCTTTAGGTGGATTATGAAGATAGGGATTGATTAGCGGTTCTGAAGTTAATATGGAATTTTGCAGTAGGATGTGCAGATCAGTATGTTTCATTTTCCAGACTCTTATTGGCAATGGATAGGTTTTTTTCTTTGATGGATTTGGCGTACTTTAATTCTTGCCATAATTCTTCAAACGGTGGAATATTATCATCGCGTTCTATCATGGTAGATACATCGCCAAAGCGTTGCACGGCTTTAGCGTATAAATCCCAAACTGGAGGTATGACGGGATGATCGTGTGTGTCGATGATGTATTCCTCACAATTTAGATGACCTGCTAAATGAAATTGTTGGACGCGTTCCGCTGGGATATAATTCAGGTATGTTTCTGGATCAAAACCATGGTTGAAGGAACTGACAAAAATATTATTTACATCCAACAAAATTAAGCAATCTGCTTTTTCGGCTATTTCTGTTAAAAATTCCCATTCAGTCATTTCTGAATCTTTGTAAGTGATATAACTGGAAACATTTTCAATTAATATTTGCCTTTGATAAAAATCCTGCACGCATTGTATTCGTTCAACGACGTGATCAATGGTTTTTTGAGTGTAGGTAAGGGGTAATAAATCATGCATGTTTTTTTGCTGGATCCCCGTCCAACATAAGTGATCCGAGATCCATTTGGCTTGAATTCTATCGGCTAATTGTTTTACCTGTTTTAGGTAGTCAAAATTCAATGGGTCAAAGCTGCCAATAGACAAGGATACCCCATGCATGACTATGGGATAATGTTCGCGAATCTTATCCAGGTAATAAATAGGGTTGCCACCTGCAACCAGATAATTTTCAGTGAGTATTTCAAACCAATCTATGGCTGGAGTATGTTCAATGATGTATTGATAATGCTCGCTTCTTAAACCCAGTCCCATCCCTAAAGCGGGGCATTTTTCTTTTTGCATGGTTTTTGTGTTCTCGATGTAGGTTGGGTCATTGACCCAACAATTGTGGTAGTAAGCTAGATAATGTTGGGTCAAAGACCCAACGTACGCTTATGATTTACACTTGTGTTTGCTATTACATTTGTTCATGCCATTGCACTTGTTTTGGCCTTTACATTTGTTCATGCCTTTACACTTGTGTTTGCCATTGCATTTGTTCATACCATTGCATTTATTGCTGTGTTTGCAGCCATTAGCTTGTTTACAGCTGTGTTTTGACGTTGCTGCGCTTGAGGTATTGCCATTATTAGTATCATTATTAGTGGCAGCATTTACTCCAGAGGTAAATAATGCAGCAGCAGCTGCAGCAATAATCAGACTTTTCTTATCCATTTCAATCTCCCTATTAATTTAGATTATATCTGGTAACCATTTTATAGTAGTTAAGCAATTAGATAAAATCAAGGACATCTCTAAAAGGTTTCTATGAGTGCGCTTAAGTCTGAGTTTTCTTCTTGATTCACATGCTATTCTAAGGACAGGGGCTTAGTTGCTTTTGAATCTCTGCCAGGCATTCATACTCGGTGCGTTGGGGTTTTTTATCTTGAAAAAATTCGCAGTGTTGCTTGTTATTTTTGATGTTTTTAAGTTCTTTTGTTACAACTGTATTAATGTGTGCATGTAATTTTTTGCCATCTTCTTGAAGTAAATTCAAAGCGTTCCTTTCTTCAGATTTCGCTTCGGTTTGAGGGCCTAGTGTTGCTATCTTTTTTAAGGCTTTATTAGTAACAAATAACTCGAATGTTTGAAATAAAGCTTTGTCGCTATTCAAGGACAACCATGCGCGCCAACATGAATGTGTGCACGTGCCGTTAGTTTGGTATTCTATGGGAATAGTTCCTTGCTTTAATAATCCTTGTTTGTAGTAGCTTAAAATGGGTTTATTCATTGCCGCACAAACCTGTTCTTTGCTAGCGTAATTCTGGATTAGGGGCTTAAATACATTCTTTATGAGTTGGTCGTTTACTATTTTTTCGAAACTTAAATGTTTTACGTAGCCGTAATTTAAGGATTTTTTTTCCGATGCATCCGTGGTCAGTTCTTGCGTTTTGAATTTGCCTAATTGATCTAAGGCGCCGGTACCAGTGTTAATAAAATGAACACTGTAACCGTCGGTACTAGTTTTGCGAAACTCTACTAAAGTGGAATGTCCGAAGCCACCTTCAAATTTAAAACCATGGGGAATAACTACTGATTGTCCGATTGGGATGCTTTCTAAAGATTCATAAACGGTCCAAATTAAATCATTGATTCTGGCTTGTTCTTGTGTTGTATTTTTGTATTTTTCATTAATAGCTCTGTGTTTATTAATTAATGTGTTGAGAAGTAAAAAGGAATTCATTTGTCCGACTAAAAGCTGAAGCTTTTGTTGTTGATTTGGCGTTAACTCATAGCGAGCCATGAATTTTTCCAGCTCGCGTTTAAATTTGTAGGCAGCTAAATCACGTCTTAAACCATGTAAATGTTTTATTTTTGTGTAATCTTTAGAGCCCATTAAACGGTGCGATAAAATTCTAATGTTAACCGCCAATTTATTACCATCTGGATAACCGGGGTGATGGGTTTTATGGGTGGCTTTGTTTTGAAACAAAGAAGAGAACCATTCAAAGATAGGACTTATGTGCCAATTGATGTTGTAACTTTGCTCATAAGACTGGCGAATTAATTTGATTTTTTTCATTGAGGATAAAAAGAGTGTCTCATCGGGATTCGTCGGCAGAAACCAAAAAAATGCCTTTTGCCACCAGGTTTTTTGGGAATAGAAATTGCGTTGATAGTAGGAATTCAGCGATTGTTCCAGATGTTGGTAACGGTGTACTAGAGCCAATGTAGAATCAATTTTATTGGCAATTAAATCGTGGGCGCATTGTTCTAATACGCTATTTAGTTGACTAAGGTTTAAATTCGGATTTTTTAAATCATCATCGAGCTGTTTCAGCATATGCAATTTATGTGACTCATACATGTACAATAATTCAATAATTTATCCGAGTTGATATTTTATCATCATTGCACTAAATGGTCTATACTAAGCATGCATTATCCCATTATTCATAAAAAGGAATTTAAAATGAAAAAATTACATACACAATTAGCTATTATTCCAGTCTTAATGAGCTTAAGCGCTTTCACCTGGGCTATGGGGCCATGCATGCCTATCGCTAAGGCTTGTATGATGAATGGCTATTACAAAGGTGGTGATAAAGTTGGCAAGGGATTGGTGAAAAACTGTGTAATGCCGATTGTTGCAGGCAATAAAACACTGCCTAGTGCTAATTTTACTGATGCGCAAAAAATGCAATGTGGTGCTGAGATTAAGCAGAAGCTGCAGGGTAAGATGCAGGCTAATGCCCAATGATCCCTTGGCAGATCTTGGGTCCTGTGCCCATAATCCTCAGGCTAAGAGTGTATCTCGAGCATGTCGTCCCCACGCAGGTGGGGATCCATCCATAAAGTGGCATAATACCCTAATAGAAATGGATCCCTTGCCTGCGCGGGGACAACACTATTAGATATTATTTAGTTCAAAAAATCCTTGGCCTGACGGTTAACGGTCCCCATTGGCACATAAAGAGAATAGATATTTACTTTTACCCTCATAGACTATACAGTATTAGTTTAAGTTCTAAGATCTAACAAATTGAGAAGAAATTTATGTAATTAACATCTAAAAGAGAATAAAGAGCATGAAGTTTATTATTAACTTAAATGGAATTATCCTTTGCCCTTACCAAGCTCTGTTGGATGTTGCGCTGCAAATTCCTGAAAACCCTATTCGAATATCTCATCTTGCTTTTGCTCCTATTTGTGATTTGTTCACTACTAATGATTGGATTAACTTGGAATCCTTGGGGAAACCAGTAGCTATTCGTGCCAAATTTCTTTGCGACTTTGTTTGCACGCGCCTGAAATCAAAACAGGTAGATAATTTATCCTTGGCCGTTTATCTCGATAATGGAGTTTTGTTAGCGGATAACTTATATAGCTTACTTTACTTAGCCCAAACTTTTAAAAGCCTGCACATTAATTTCTATACCAATGAACCTAATGTTTCTGAATTAAAGGTTAATATAGAAGCCTTGTTAAAAATGAAACATGTTTCAATTAATTTTAAAAATAAATCCAATAAATTTGATTTGCAGCTTTTGGAGGAACTTAACGCTGAAAGAGATCAAGCTATTCATTCTTTAGGTCTGTATTTTGATGAGTCATTTTTTATTGACGGTCAACTTACCGAACAACAGTTGAGTCAATTAATTGCCTATTCTTGGCTGTGTTTAAAATCCGGTGCCTACGGTATTGCTTGTAATCTATTAGAACTGGCTAAGAAGGCTACTGCTAACAATGTGGTCAAACAAGAACAATTATTTATGCATTTATTATTGATTCGTTTTTTTTCAAATCAATACGAGCTAATTACCAAGGTGCAATTTCCCAATAAATTTAAAACCTTGGAACAGTCTGAAATTAATACCTTAAAATTTCTAAAAGCCTATTCAGCCACTTTATCGCAAAACAAAGCTGTTGCTGCTGATTATTTCGCACAATGTGCTATTGATAGTCAAACACCCCTAAGTGACGAAAACTCTTTGTATCAATTAGCGCTTTTTTCTATGTTTCAATCTTTGCAAGGTGATACTGATGAAGCCTTTACTATTGAATTTCGAATTCAAGACTATATGGATGCGCATCAAATTGAAACAGTAGGCCTTCGTTACATGAATTTTATGAATATTGCGCGCTTATATCACAAAACCAAGCAATTTGATAAGGCCTTGGAGTTTTATAATAAAGCTTATAATGAAATCAGTGGTGGTGGTTATACTACTTCGGATCACATTTATTATAACATCAACTTAGCCAGTCTTTATGAAGAATCTGGTTCTGCCGAGCAAGCTTTATTGTATTGGATTAAAACCAGTTTGCATTGGTTGGCTTGTAAAAATAAATACGAATTGTCCTGGCGTCCGCGTTTGATTCTTTGCCAAGAAACAATGGCACAAAGCTTCAAACCTTTGCCGGTTGATAAAGTACATGAGTTTTTATTAGCTAAAATCCAACACTTGATTGCGTATTGCGGAATAGTAATTCAAGAAAAGGAAGTGCGTCCTTATCAGTTTATTGATGATACTGTTAATATTCGTAGGGAGCAGTGCTTTATTTTCCATAATATTTTAATTTATACCAGTCAAATCTCTGCACATACTCAGGTACACAGTAATTCAGAAGCCGAAAAAAAACTGGCAACTTTTATTTCACACTATTTGCATACGGTAATGGATATACCAAATGATCATAATGTGTATATTGTTGACACGCATCTGGATACCAAATTTATTCATAATGCGGAGCAAGCTATTGCGTTTGCTCATTTATCCAATTGCTCTACCTGTTATTACAATGGTGAATGGATTAAGTTAGAAAATTTTGAAGCAATAAAACCCATGGCCGCCTCTTTGTCGAAAGTAATTCAATCAATTTCTGAAACAGATAAGGGTTTATTAATAAATTATAAAAGAAGTTTTTTGAATAAAACTTTGTTAGAACAAGGTGAAATTGATTTAGTAAATCAGTTAAAACAAACGGATTTTTTAAAACTCGAACGGATAACGAATAGTATGTGGAATAATATCCATCAACTCGCTAAAAAACGTATTTTGAGTTTTACTTATCCTGATCTTGAGGGCAGTGCGTAGGTTGGGTTATTGATACTTAGCCTGACGGCTATGAACTAAGGCACAACCTACGGCTGTTGGATAAATATAATGGTTAAAATTCTGCTACAAAATACTTTAGAACAAGCTTCTGTTAAACAAATCGTCATAGATTTGGATCAAGGTACGTGTTTACTTGATAATGAAACAACTATTCCACTTAAAAAAATGCAGCACCTAGAATTTTCCCATCCTTTATTTTCAGAACCGATACTGCCCTTGATGCAAGGTGTTTATTGCCATACTTATGATGATATTGATGGATTACTGAATACTGCAAAACTAGTCTATGCGACTTTAATACAAGCAATAAATCCTGCAACCTGCCGTTTTAAAGTGACTCCCTCAGATTCTTTTTTGCAATTAAAATCTCAGTATCAGATTCCTTTGTCCCTAAAATATAATAAATCAGCTAAAAATTTAATTTATGCAAAGCAATTAGAAGGAATAGTCAAAGATTTTTCTAAAACTCCTTTTAGATATTTGGATACTTTATTGCTTGATCAAAGCTTTTCCGCCCAAGATTTACCTCAAGAAATTAGTGCGGATGCACTATATACGACATCCAAAGAACTAGAAAATATACTACAAGCACCAGACCAGCTAACTAATATAGAATTACGCTATATTAACCGTTTTATAGGCTTTGGAGTCTATGCCAGGCAAGACATTAAAAAAGGCGATTTAATTCTGATTTATTGTGGCAAAAAATCGATTAAGAAACCGAAAGAATCTGCTTATTATTTTCTTCCTTATAGTGATCAATTAAACATGGGTATTGATGCAAAAAATTTTGGAAATATAACCCGTTTTATAAATCATGCACCGCTACCAAAAAATGGCAAAGACCAAGCGGTTTATCTTGAAGCGAATCTGAAAAACAGTGCTTATTCATTAAGGGGTATCGATTGTGTAGTGTATGAGGCAAACAGAGATATAGCTAAGAACGAGCAATTATTGGCCGACTATGGACGTCAGTCTTTTACAAAGCTACCTGCTTTGCGTTTTAACCTTAAATCACAACCCTTGGATGAAGAATTTAAAAAAATGCATGAATCACATGCTGATAGAGTAGGAATGTTACGAGCAATGGCAGCTAACGGGTTTAGAGCGGCATGGTTTTCTTTATATTGGCGGGTAGTTTTGGTGGTGCTTGTGGTTGTTGCGATCTATCTTTATTTCAAATAAGTGTAGGATGAGCCAAGGCTTAACGGCATTCTGTCTGATTAAATTATTATAGGATCAAGTGCTCAGGGTCTTGAAGTGTAAAAAGACTCTGAGCATATAGATACTTATCACTTGATCCCCAGATCCACATAATAAGAACCAATTATCTCTGCAATGTGTTTCGGTACTGCTGCTTTATCCTTTTTTGACACATTAAAAAATTGAAATTGATTGAATGATTGGTATGCATTTTTAAAATCATTAAGTTGAACTTCATTTATGAAGGCTTTACTTATTTGATCTTCACTTACGCCTATGCATGGTTTGGTGAATTGATGTAATAAGTGTTGTGTGCGCCTGCGAATTAATTTGGGTGAATCATTATCATTATAAATTTCTAGTAATTTGTTGATTAAATCAGGATTGAAGAGTTTGGCGCGGTGAACATCGTGTTGAACAAGCGTATCTATAGAGGTAATCAACTTGCCAGCATAAGTCCCGGCAAACGTTTTGCTTAAAACAGTAAAGTTATCACTGGCTAATATTCGTCCCCAAAGCGCATCCTTATGTAAGGAGGCGTTTGATTGTTTTTTTATATGTTCATAGAGTGTATCACTCAACTGTAACTCTTCTAGCTCACTGCCAAATCTATCTAAATGACACAGGATCATTAATACTTCAAGCTTATTTTCATTAGTATCTTCAGTTAATAATAAGGGTTTGAATTTTTCTATGATTTCGGCTTTATTAAGCACCCTGTCTATCTCGGCGGGATGCTCAGATATAGCTTCCAAGAATGAATGTCTTAATGTAACAACGTTCACTTTCAAATAATCTATTAACTCCATGTATATTTCAAGGTTTACTTTTGAAAAAAGCGCAATGAATGGTAGAGGATCAGGCATAGTTTTTAGTTCTGGAAAATAATTCTTTACCAGCCATTTAGTAAATTCTGGTCTATCGCAATTTATTAAAGCACTAATTAAATAAGTCTTCAAACCGATTGCCTCTACTGAATTTTTAAAAATATGCGCAATAAATTCGGGGGGTTGTATGAGCCATTTTTCCAAAACATCTTTTTCACCCATGAGTATATATAAAGATAAAATCATCATTTCAGGAGGCATCATTGAATAAAATACACCATCAAGTTTTTGTATGATTTGTTCCGGTGAAACTAAAGGAAATTTACCCATTAACTGTATTGCAGCATCCATACAATTTATGGACAAGTCCTGGTAGTTAACATCTATAATGGATGTGTATTCTTTCGAATGGATCTTGTCCTCAAATTTCCCCTTAAATGTGAGTTGCCAAAATTTATTGGAAAATTTAGATAGGATAGGATGATTGTGTCTTGTTTCATCAGTGAACAACATGAATTAAATGCCTTAATAATTCTTGGAATGTTCGTTATAAATGATATGTGGGTCATTTGCAACATAAGTGTTTTTTATATATGCGCTTTGATTAAAATTATAATGGTGGTTCACTCTTATTTTTAACTTTGGCTATAAATAGTTTGAAAATGCAACGCATGTCTAAAAAATATACTTGTAATTGAGAAACATTTATTGTCTTTAATGCTTGAAGGTGCTTCTTTGCGTTGCAAATAAGGCTTGTTGGGCCAAGGTCCATAGCCTGACAGCTATGGAGCCAAGGCCCAAGCTATAGGATATCTTATGCCTCTTCAGGATCCTTAACCCACAACAGCAACAAGCTACTGATTATTTGATAAATCGGTAAGATCAGCAAGGCTAAATGATAGCTGTGTAAGGAAAAATGATGTACACCGTCAATTACTTGCGCGGAACCAAAGACATCCAACATTTTACCAATTGCCGGTTCCGTGACAGCATCCAGTAGGGCTTCGCTGGCGTTAATCATGGCAATGGCAGTTCCTGCAAGGTGCAAGGGGTTTACTTCTTTACCAATTACGAATACCAATGAAAAGGCACCCAAACTAAAGCCAAAGGTGAATAATAAGCTTGATAACAACCAAGTTGGCATTGGATGACAGTATAAAACGATACTAATAGACAATGCAGAAACTAAGGTCGTCCAAAACATTAACATACGTCTACTGATAAGGCTTCGTGGTACCAAAGCAAACAAAGGTCCGCCTACACCTAAACCAACAAATACTAAGGACATGAAGGAAGAAGCTGTAAGTGCATTGATTTGATAGGCGCTTTGTAAAAAAGGATTTCCCCATAAGCCACCGAAAATAACTATAGGTGAAAAGGATAAACCACTATAAAGCATTAACAACCAATTTTGTTTGGATTTGAATACTTGAATCATATCGGAAAAAGGTACTGTTTTAGTCGCTTCGCTGTCCTTATTATCTAAAGCCTCAGGTGCTTCGCGAACGAATAAGGCAAATAAAAATGCCAAAACAAAGCCTACGATACCTATATAGTACAAACTATCACGCCAACCAACTTGTTCTACTAACCAGGCATAAGGCATTTGGCCTAAAACTGCTCCGGCCATAGCTGCAGAAACTAATAAACCGATAAGGAATGCATACCTACTGGGTGAAAACCAGGTGGCTGCTAATTTCATATAGGCAATAGTGGCGAAGGACACACCAAATCCCATCAATGCGCGACTGGTAAAAGCCATGCTGACGTCTTGGATTTGAGAAAACCAGAATACACCCATGGCACAACATAGAATAGCAAAGGTACTTACCCAGCGAGCGCCGTAGCGGTCAATGATAATACCTACAAATAAGGGGGTGATGAGATAGGTCCAGAAATAACCACCAGACAACATACCCAAACCCAAACCTTGTAAATTAAAATCGGCCATAAGTTGTTGGGAAATGACGCTGGGAAAATTTTGGATAACGTATTTATAAAAAAGGAAACTTGCGCATAGAGAAAGGACCAGAACGGCATAAAAAGTATGCGATTTGCTCGCTCTTGTTGAGCTATTGTTTGCAGTTAACACTGCACTATCTATTTGATTCATATATGTTCCTCGCGCTGTAATGACATTGATTTATGTATATTCGTCAGACCCCCCTAGAGAGGTGCGGATATAATCAATGGCAACAACTCTAGGGGGAGGAGGGTAAGAGAATGAAGACCACATTTAGCAGATAACCAATAGTCGAAGATGCTGATACATCAACAAGATGATTGAAGCATGTAGAGTGACTGTATTGGTTCATAAAACTTAACGTCTTTTATTAATTCGATTTATAAATATAACACAACGTATTATTCAATGTCAAAATTTGTTGGTGAATCACCTTCTGATTTGGCAATTACAATTGTTGCGACGCCATTACCTATTAAATTGGTTAAGGCACGTGCTTCCGACATGAATCTGTCTACGCCCAGCAATAAAACAATTCCTTCTACTGGAATAGTATGCAGACTGGATAAAGTAGCGGCTAAAACAATAAACCCACCACCGGTTACTGCCGCAGCACCTTAAGAGGTTAATAATAATACTGTAAACAAAGTAACTTCCTGGCTAAGACTTAAATCAATATTTAATGCTTGTGCCACGAATAAAGCAGCCATGGTTAAATAAATTGCCGTACCATCAAGATTAAAGGTATATCCTGCGGGCAAAACCAAACCAACCACGGTTTTATCACAGCCTAATTGTTCTAATTTAGTAATCATTCGTGGTAGAACAGCTTCAGAAGAAGAAGTTGCCAGTACTATCATCAATTCATCTTTAATGTATTTAATAAAGCTCCATAAACTAAAATTGGCAAGTTTTGCCACCAATCCTAGAACGACAAAGACAAATAAGAAGCTAGTTATGTAGACGCTGGCTAATAAGCGACTTAAAGCAAATAAGGTATTTATGCCGTAGGCGCCTATAGTGTAAGCCATAGCACCAAAAGCACCTATGGGCGCTAATTTCATGATAAAACCAACTATGGCGAACAGAACTTGGGAAATTTGGTCGATTAAATTAGTTACCGGTTTTAATTTGCTGCCGCAATGTAAAATTCCAAATCCAAATAAGAGCGATAGAAACAAAACGGGTAGGATATCACCATTGGTAAATGCTCCAACTAAAGTATCGGGGATAATATGTAGGATAAAAGTGACGGCATTAAATTCATCTTGTTTCGAGGCATAGGTGCTAATGCTGTTGCTATCTAAAGTATGGACATCAATATTGAGTCCGGCACCGGGCTGGATAATATGGGCTACTAATAAACCTAGCAACAAAGCAAAAGTAGTCATGACTTCAAAATAGATTAAAGTTTTAAGTCCAATACGTCCCACAGCTTTAATATCATTCATACCGGCAATGCCAGTAACTACGGTGGTAAAGATAACAGGCGCAATAAGCATGCGAATGAGCTTAATAAAACCATCACCCAGAGGTTTCATTTGCGTACCTAAATGAGGAAAGAAATGACCTAGCAGTACACCGAGAATAATGCCTATAAGTACTTGAATGTATAAATGTTTTAATAGTTTGAAGAATTTCATGGACAAGGCTTAAATTTTTAAGCAAGTGTAACTTTGTTTTGGGGAGATGTATAGAGTGGTTTGCAGGGATCCTGTTGGCTCTTGTCGCAAAGACGGTGATTGGTGTCTCACAAATATCAAAAACCCCGTCTTTGCGAGCGTAGCGAAGCAATCCAGTGACCTTCAATGCACATGCTAAGGACACTGGATTGCTTCGCTACGCTCGCAAAGACGGGGTTTTTTACTATAAACTTAAAGTATTCTCAGAACCAACTTTTTCAACAACAGCCGCTTTTGGCTTTTGGTGTAAAGAATGATAAGAGTTAACAGTGGGATCAATTTCTTTGCTATTGTTTCTAGCATTAGAACTTATATCAGCTGATTTAATTACTTCCATACCATGGTCATCTGCAAATGGATTACCAGAAGCTTGTAAACGAGATTCACTAATTGCAAGACTCAATTTACCAATTCCAACACCTATAGCTAGGAATGGAAACCAAATGATAGAAGCTAGTGCTTTAAAAGGACTGGTTAACGTAAGACCTTCAGGACGAATAATGCTTTCTTTTAGGATAGTGCCTGCAGTTGTGTCAGGGTTAGCTCCATTTTTAGCACCAACATATAAAGCAGCAAGAGCACCAAGACCATAAAGTATGCCAGCGCCTATTCCTAAAGTTGCAACACTAAAGACAGCTGCGCCAGTTCCAACAGCAGCAGTAGTGACACCAGCTGTTACGACATAAGGAGTAGGTGTTGCTAACCAAATAATTAAACCAATTAAAGCAACTCCTGGTAAACCAAAAATGAGACCATATCCAAAAGTGAAAGCTCCAAGACCACGTAAAGCCATTTTTTTCTCCTAATAGTTAATATCAGGCCAAACTCTAACATGGATTTATTAAGAATTTATTAACTAAATTAAATAAATTTACGAAAACCAAACAATAATTTGTTTATATAGTTAACCATCTGTTAAATAGGTAATAATATATGTTTTTTATGGTTCTTTTTGAGCCTATTATTGTCACAAAAAACATGGCATTTTGAGAAATGCCTACTACACTTACTGGTACGTGTTTGGATCGCGAACAGGGGTGGCTATGACTTATCAATATCTTCATAAAACTTCTAAAATCCCTTATTCTCGATATTACTGCTTGTTACCAGAAAATATGGTTTCCTATGGTACCAGTGGTATGTTTTACCTGCCTGGAATGTCTATTTCCACCCAACAAAGGGTAGTAGGCGGTATGTTTTCGCGCGTTATTGACCCAGTTAAAAGGGATGCTTCTTGTGAGGTATACACTGATTATGCGAGTGCTTTTAATAACTTAAAGTCTAATACCTCCGAAATTATTATAGTTATCGACATTCCTTCTCAAAGTGTAAACGATAATAAGTTTGAATTTATTGATCTTTTTCCAGAAGCCAGTACCACCAAGGAACTAGTCTCTGTTTTTGGCGCCAATGAGTTATTTAATTCACGTAAAATGTATCCTGCAAGTTATCATGATTTGATTGAAGAGTTTGACTATCAGCCAGGAGCTACCAATAATGCAGCGGTTATTGCTAATTTATTCCATGATTACTGGGATAAAGGCACTGGAATCAAGCGCATAGTGTTTTTTCATACGAATAGGAATCATACGCAATTAGCCAAGAAACTTGTGGATGAGCTTAATAAGAAAGAGCATAGTAATTGGAACAATGAGCAAATTGCCGAGGCTATTAGAGCTAACTATATGTTAGCCAAGGAAAAACAAGGGTTTGACACTAAGGGTTCTTTTGCCAGACGGGCCAATTTTGCTATAGTGCAGTTGAGTCATGGCTATTGCGAGAGTGTGGAACAGTATAATGCACATTATTACGAAAGAGCTGGTGCTTCAGCAATGAATTTGATACAATAGTTCAATTTTAAGCCAAATAGATCGCCAATGACTTATACAATATCGCAATTAGACATTCAAAGTGAATACGAATTGCAAAATGTCTTAAGAGCAGTACTTTCTATACAAAACAAAAGTTTTGAGGCCACGATTGCCTATTCAGAGGACAGTTTCAGAAGATATTTGAAAAAGACAAAGCTTATCTTGGCACGAGATGCTAGGGGTTTCATTAAGGGCTATTGTCTTTATGATGATTTTCAACATCCTGATTCAATTCATATTTGGTCTATTGCAGTTGATCCTGAAGCAAGAGGGAACAATTTAGGTAGTTTAATGATGCAAAAAGCAGTGGGTATTGCTTCTGCAAAGGCCCAAAAAACCTATGCAGTTACTTTAGAATGCCGTCCCTGTAATGAGAGCTATTATAAAAAATTGGGTTTTAAAGTCATTAAAGCACCCACTGCTAATTATTACTCTATCAAACACCTGCATTTACCCTCTATACCCATGAGAGCAAGTCAATTGGGCCAAGAAAAGAGAGTCACCAAAAACAATGTGCTTAAGCAGCAAAACAGTTCGGATTTGGATCAATTGATTGAATTTGTAGGAAAGGTAAAGCACTCCACTAGTTTTTGGTACAGTAGTTTTTTTCATTCTGCGCGTAAGGAAAAAGCTTTTGATGCGATTTATTTAGAACTCTTAGCTACTAAAGCTGCAGGGAAAACATTAAGCATACAAAATGTGGAAGATATCTTAAGAGCTACCTTGGCTAATTCTTTAATAGTAAGAGGAAGTAATAAAGGCACAATTACTGCCAGTTCAACTAAAGCCTTGGCATGTTTGAATTCACCGGAATTTGCTGTGCTTAGAGCCTTAGTGAGCTCGAATAACATGCTTACTCAAGCTGATATTTATCAGTTTTCCGGTTTAAAACAAAGGCATTCTAGCGACTATGTTGGATCTTATCCTTACAGTCATTTTTCGCGGCAAATAAATAGTCCATCAATAAATAGCTTAAGCTAGTGGAACGACTCTGTATGGGCCAAACGATATAAACAGCTATGGGTTCTATGCTCCATGAGGGTAGTAAGTGCTCAATCCCACCTGATTTTAAAGCATCTTGGATTAAATAGTCTGGAGGCGTAGCTACGCCAAGATTGCTTTTTGCTAATTGGGTCATGGCATCAACACTATCTACAGTAATATTTGGTTGAAAATGTACTTTGGTTTTACGTCCTTTAGAATTAATTAGTGTTCTGTAGTAGGGCAACATGGATAAACCAATCCAGGGCCAATCTGCTAAATCTTTAGGTGTTTTTGGTGTTTTTCTGTTTGCTACCAACTCTCTTCCAGCTATGAGGATGCGGTTAATTTGGCTCAACTTTTTTTGTTTTAAACTAGCCTGATTATCACTCAAAGTTCCGATACGAATCGCCAAATCAATCCCTTGTTCTATGAGATTGAGTCTTTGATCGGTGATTCTAATATCCAGGTTTACTAAAGGATAATTTTTGGCAAAGTTACTCAGATTTTCAAATACAGGATGTTGTAGCATTACCGAGGGCAGGGTTAGAGTAATTTTGCCAGTACGAGTCATAGAAGTATTACTTAAAGCATTAAAACTGTTTTGTGCTTCTAGAAGAATTTTTTGCGCATATTCAAAGATTTTTTCCCCTTCGCTGGTCAATGAAAGCTGACGTGTAGTCCTGTATAAAAGGGCTGTTTTAAAATGCGCTTCTAATTGAGAAATATGATAACTGACAACCGAAGGTGAGACTCGTAAGTCCAAGGCTGCCTTTCTAAAGGAGCCACGCTCTACAGTTTTGGCGAATACTGCAAGTTGCGGCAGGATGTCTATTAAAGAGTTTTTAATGCGCATTGTTCTAATTTATCGAATAGTCAATTCTAATTATACTAGATTATAAGTGTATTATAATTTTGATAGAATGCAATTGTTTTATTAAATTTGGAGAAAAAATGACTGATCTTCTAGCTATGGCAGTATTTTCCATGATTATGTCTATTACCCCGGGTCCGGTTAATTTGATTACCCTAAACTCAGGCTTGAATCATGGCTTTCGTCGGACCTTTGCTTATGTATCTGGGGCAACTATCGGCTTTAGTTTGTTGTTGCTCAGTTTAGGCCTGGGTTTGTCGGGCTTGATTATGGCATACCCGCAATTATTGCATTTCTTGAGTATCCTTGGGACTTTGTATATGGTGTATTTAGGTTATCTTATTATGAGATCCAGCGCCTCAGATAGTACTGTAAAGCTTGATAAAGTACCGAAGTTTTTAGAAGGTGCTTTATTGCAATGCACTAATCCTAAGGCCTGGATTGCCTGTTTATCAGGGATTACGGCTTTTGCTAAAGCAGACAGTCTTATCCCATTATTGAGTTTTGTGAGTATTTATTTTGTGATTTGTTATCTGTGTATCAGCATTTGGGCGCTAGCAGGTGCACAATTGCAACTGTTATTAACCACAGAAAAATACCGCCAAAGATTTAGTCAGCTGATGGGTCTATTGTTAATAGCTACTGCGGTTTGGATTATTGTTTGTTGAAGTTGAGGTAGGTTGGGCCAAGGCCCAATCTCAGGGCAAGATCATCTAAATTTTAAACAATTAGACAAAAGATATTAATGCCAGGGTTTTGTTCTCATGAAACTTAGTGATAGTTTTTAAAAAAATAAAACATAAAAAAATTCATTCACGTGAACGTATGCGTGCCCGCCTGCGTTACCGAAGGGGTCCGAGTCATTTTGGTCAGCATAGAAACAATCCTTAATAACAAGCCACGTGATTTAGAGCCTACGTTTTCATCGATCAAATTTAAACGCATACCTATGTCGAGAATAGCAGCCCCTTCTGCTATATTAAGTGTCACTGAAGAGCCTGATCGTTGCAACTGGTCAACTAAATAAGCGCGTCCCTTGGGAAACTGCTTTACGATTGATTCAATAATAACGACAAATTCAATAACAGTTTGATATACATCAAGTTTTTCATGGGCAAAAGTTGGTGGTAGCATTCTACAAGAAAGTAATTACTCTATGCAATGTAATTTCGGTAACGCAGGCGGGCACGCATAC
>JBAZRP010000050.1:0-19904 GCA_041662885.1 Legionella sp. | reverse complement strand
TATTTTGCCACCATCACCACCCTCATCCGCCCCTTCGGGGCACCTTCTCCCGCAAAGCGGGAGAAGGGAGCTTCGATTGGGTTCAAAAAGGTGGGGATACCTCATGTCATTGGCCCAACCTCCTTGTAACGACGTGGCTGGTCTATTTCTTCAAAACATAAGATCCTGGTGCATTCATTATCGGCGCAAAAGGCAGTTCATTAATATCGGGCGCAGGAATAGATTTTCCTGAATAAGATTTCAACCATTTCAACCATTCTGGCCACCAAGAACCTTCATGTTCTTTAGCATGCTTCATCCAGTCTTCAGCACTTTCTGTATTATGGTTATTCGTGTAGTAACCGTATTTTTTAGAACCTTCTGGATTAATAATGCCTGCTATATGGCCTGATCCTCCTAAAACAAAACGTTTAGGACCTTTCATGATTTGATAGCCGATAAAAGTGGTTTTCCAGGGAGCGATATGATCCTTGTTTGTTGAAAGAAAGAACACCGGCGTATTTATTTTATGAACATTAATCGGTGTGTTATTGAGTTTTATTTTATTGGGTTTTATTAAATTATTATGTAAATACATTTGTCTTAAATATTGCGAATGCATTTTCGCGGGCATATTCGTTGAGTCAGAGTTCCAATACAAAATGTCGAAGGGAACTGGAGTATTACCATTCAGATAATGCTTTATAAAAAAAGACCAAATTAAATCATTGGCTCTGAGTGAGGTAAAGCTAGAAGCCATCGTTTTACCTGATAAATAGCCCAATTTATCCATCTCTTCTTCAAGCTGCTGAATCTGTTCTTCATCGACAAATACGCCGATCTCTCCGGGATCAGAGAAATCGATCATTGCCGCTAAAAAAGTGGCACTAGAAATCGAATTATCTTTATGGGCTTTATTGTACGCTAATAGCATAGACAATAAAGTTCCGCCAATACAAAAACCGAGCGTATTAACCTGCTTGACATTTAGTTGTTTTTTTATGGTGTCGATAGCAGTTTTTGGACCTAATTTTAAATAATCGTACAAACCTTTTTTAGCAAAACTACTATCAGGATTAATCCAGGAAATTATAAACACCGTAATGCCCTTATCCACCAAATAGTGAATTAAAGAATTTTCAGGACTTAAATCCAGGATGTAATATTTATTTATCCAGGGTGGAATTATGAGCAAAGGCACTGATTTTACTTGTGTTGTTTGTGGTGTATATTGAATTAATTCCATCATTTGATTACGAAAAATTACCTTTCCAGGTGTAATCGCAATATTTTCTCCTAATTTAAAGGCTTCAGTATCGGTCATTTTAATATTCAGCCGTGGTGAGCCGACTTCTATGTCAGATAATAAATTATGTAAGCCTTTAAGTAAGTTTTTGCCGCTAGTTTTAATGGTTTCTGCAATAATTTGCGGATTAGAATGTAAAAAATTAGCAGGGGATAAGGCATTTAGATATTGTTTGAAGAAAAAGCGAACGCGTTTTGCTTTGGCCGTATCTTCAAACTCCAATTTATCAAGTAATTCGGTCACATGCTCACTAGCGAGTATATAATGTTGGCTGAGCAAATTAAATACAGGATTGTGCAGCCAATCATCGGCAGCAAAGCGGCTGTCATTTATGGGCATTGACTTGCCTTCCATCCAATGGGAAAAATGGTCTTGGGCTAAATTCATCATATCATTCCAGTAGGCCATTTGAATGTTCCAGATATTTTCTGGATTTTGTGCCAAGGCAGTCATTAATAATTGAAAATGTTCTGTAGCATCGATGTAATGTTTCAAAGAAGACGCTAAGTTGTTTGGTTGGTCTTTAAGTTCATTAATAATTTGCAAGCTTTTTTGAGCTACGGCCTGCATTAACTCACTCAGCTCTTGGTCATCCGTCATGCTAATTGCCTTAGATAATTGATTTATATCTATATTATAGAAGCATATAGCAAAAATACATAGTAAGCACCCTGTAGGCAGGGTCTGATTCTAACAATATTAAATGAATAATCTTGGGCCAAGGTCCAAGCTACTGCTAATTCGATAGTTGCCTTACCATGCCACATTAAGGTACCATGTGCCCCTTTGCTTTATATAAAACATCTTTAGTACTATATTTATACTATGTAGATAAAAAAAACTCGCCTTTACAATCGGCATTGGAGTCAGTTGTGACTAAAAGTAGTGAACACCTTAATACTTTGATAGATAGAGAATATCAGCACGGTTTCGTAACTGATATCGAAGTAGACACCTTTCCACCGGGTTTGGATGAGGATGTGATTCGTCGTTTGTCTGCTATTAAAGGAGAACCCGATTTTCTATTGGAATGGCGTTTACAAGCCTATCGTCATTGGTTGACCTTGACGCCTCCTAAATGGTCCAGCGTGCATTATCCGCCAGTGGACCATCAGGCACTTTCCTATTATTCAGCTCCTAAAAGTAAAAAAGATGCCCCTAAAAGTCTCGACGAAGTTGATCCTGAGTTATTAAGGACTTATGAAAAATTAGGTATTCCTTTAAGAGAGCAGGAAATGCTGGCGGGGGTGGCTGTAGATGCGGTATTTGATAGTGTGTCAGTAGCAACCACCTTTAAAGCCAAGTTGGCTGAAAAAGGAGTGATTTTCTGTCCTTTTTCAGAAGCTGTACACAAGCATCCTGAATTATTAATGAAGTACTTAGGCTCTGTTGTCTCTTATAGAGATAATTTTTATGCGGCTTTAAACTCTGCTGTGTTTAGTGACGGTTCTTTTGTATACATTCCTAAAGGTGTACGTTGCCCCATGGAATTATCGACTTATTTTCGTATTAATGCTGCCTCAACAGGTCAGTTTGAACGTACTTTAATTATCGCAGATGAAGACAGTTATGTATCTTATTTAGAAGGGTGCACAGCACCCATGCGTGACGAAAATCAATTGCACGCCGCCGTAGTTGAATTGGTTGCGCTTGATCGCGCACAAATTAAGTATTCTACCGTACAAAATTGGTACCCTGGTGATAAAGACGGCAAGGGTGGCATTTATAATTTTGTGACCAAACGTGGTGCTTGCAAAGGTAAGGCCTCAAAAATTTCCTGGACGCAAATTGAAACAGGTTCAGCAATCACCTGGAAATATCCGAGTGTAATTTTGCAAGGAGATGATTCTGTTGGTGAGTTTTATTCAGTTGCTTTAACAAATAATTACCAACAAGCAGATACGGGTACCAAGATGATACATCTGGGTAAAAATACCCGTTCAACGATTATTTCCAAGGGTATTAGTGCTGGTAAATCGCATAATGCTTATCGTGGCCTGGTGCGTATCGCACCAACGGCAACTAATGCACGTAATTATACACAATGTGATTCTATGCTCATGGGTAGTGAGTGTTCTGCACATACTTTTCCTTATATTGAAGTGAAAAATCCAACAGCACAAGTGGAGCATGAAGCAACTACTTCAAAGATAAGTGACGAACAATTATTTTATTGCCGACAACGTGGGATTGATACTGAGGATGCAGTGTCAATGATAGTAAATGGTTTTTGCAAACAAGTATTAAAGGAATTACCAATGGAGTTTGCGGTTGAAGCCACCAAGTTATTAGGTATTAGTTTGGAAGGGGCGGTAGGTTAATATGTTAAAAATCACAGATCTCAATGTTGCTATTAATGATCAGGCTATTTTAAAAGGCATTAATCTTAAGGTTAATGCAGGTGAAGTACATGCTATTATGGGGCCCAATGGTTCTGGCAAAAGTACTTTGTCAAAGATTTTAGCCGGCCATCCATCGTATCATGTTACCAGTGGTGCGATTGACTATTTAGACCAGGATTTATTGCCGTTAACTCCAGAAGAAAGAGCGCGAGCCGGTATTTTCATGTCTTTTCAATATCCTGTTGAAATCCCCGGTGTTGCTAATATTAATTTTTTAAAAGCAGCGGTTAATGCGGTGCGTAAAGGCCAGGGTAAAAATACTTTGGATGCTATTGAATTCTTGAGTTTTATCCGCGAAAAATGCGCTTTATTGGATATGGACGAAAGCTTTTTATATCGAAGTATCAATGAAGGTTTTTCAGGTGGTGAAAAGAAACGTAATGAAATTCTGCAAATGGCAGCCTTGGAGCCGAAACTTGCTGTTTTAGATGAAACGGATTCTGGTTTGGATATCGATGCTTTGCGTATCATATCTCAAGGTGTCAATGCGATGCGTTCACCAGAACGTTCGATTATTTTAGTGACGCATTACCAACGCTTATTGGATTATATTGAACCTGATTTTATACATGTCTTAGTGAATGGCCGTATTATTAAATCAGGCGATAAGTCTTTAGCTTTGGAACTAGAAGAAAAAGGCTATACCTGGCTTGAGGAAACGGAGCAGTTATGAGTACGGCAGTAGAATTTTATCAAGCACAAGCTCAATCTGTTTTGTCTTCTATTCCTTGGCTTTTGCAAATGCAAACTAAGGCTTTGGCTTTATTAACGCACAGCGGTTTTCCATCGCGTCATGATGAAGATTGGAAGTACACACAGTTAGATGGTTTATTGCAGCATAATTACACTAAGGCTTTGGCTTCTACCAAAACCGTTGCGAGCGATCTGCCTTTTCCAATGCAGGTATCTGTTTATAATGGAAGCATCCAAATTATAGAAGAATCTACCAGCCAATTACCCAAAGCTGTCTTAATTCTACCATTGGCACAAGCTATGGTGGATCATCCTGATTTGGTGAAACCCTATCTTGGTAAGGTATTACAGGTGCAACACGGTTTTCATTGTTTGAATACGGCAATGATTCAATTAGGAGTATTTATTTATATTCCTGAAGGAGTGCAAATCGATACACCTTTAGTTATTTCGCATTATCAGGATCAGAATGAGACAGCAGTTCATTTGCGTCATTTAATTATTGCCGAAAAAGGCAGTCAGTCTTCCGTGATTGAAGAGTATCGTGGACAAGAACAAAGCACTTATTTTACCGATACTATTACTGAAGTGCATGTGGGTGAAAAAGCGCGCATTACGCATTTTAAAATTCAAAGAGAAGCAAAATCAGCCTGTCATTTGGGTCATATAGCAGTGAAGCAATGCGCACATAGTGAATTTGCCAGCCATTCAATTAGTTTGGGTGGAAAGTTGGTGCGCAGTGATATCAGTATTGATTTACAGCAAGAATACGCTCAATGTTTGATGAATGGTATTTACATTCCGACGGAAGGGCAACATGTTGATCACCATACTACCGTTCATCATTTGGTGCCTAATTGCCGAAGTGCGCAAGACTATAAAGGAATTTTAAAGGGACGTGCGCGTGCAGTATTTAACGGTAAGGTCATAGTTGCTAAAAATGCGCAGCACAGTGATGCCAGCCAACAAAATAAAAATTTAGTGCTTTCAAGCAATGCAGAAATTGATACGAAACCGCAATTGGAAATATTCGCTGATGACGTCTTATGTTCTCATGGAGCAACAGTAGGACAATTGGATGAAGAAGCTTTATTTTATTTAGCTACTCGCGGAATTGATAGAGCGGAGGCATCTCAATATTTGATACAAGCTTTTGCTGAAGATAATATTCGTTTAATTCCACAACCACAGTTGGCTGCTTGGCTGGGACATTTAATAACACAACAGGTTGGGTGTGTATGAATTCTAAATTTGATGTCGACGCTATTCGTAAAGACTTTCCTATTTTAAATCAAAAAATTAATGGTCATGATTTAGTATATTTCGATAACGCAGCCACCGCGCAAAAACCCTTGTTAGTAATTAAAGCCATAGACGATTTTTATAAACACGATAATTCTAATGTGCACCGAGGCGTACATACCTTAAGCATGCGCTCGACTATCTTATATGAAAAAGCCAGAGATAAAGTAGCCGCATTTATTCACGCGCCTTCGGCAAAGGAATGTATTTTTGTGCGAGGTACTACTGAAGCAATCAATCTAGTAGCACAAAGTTATGTTGCACCTATTATTCAGCCAGGTGAAGAAATTTTAATTACGCACATGGAGCATCACTCTAATATTGTGCCTTGGCAGATGGTTTGCCAACAAACGGGAGCCAAGCTACAAGTAGCGCCTATTTCATTTGCTGGTGAAGTGCTTTTGGATGAATTCGCAAAAAAATTAAGTAAGAAAACTAAATTCGTAGCGATTAATTATGCTTCAAATGCTTTGGGTACGATTAATCCCGTTAAAAAAATGATTCAAATGGCGCATGATGTAGGGGCTAAAGTGCTGTTAGATGGCGCGCAAGCAATACCTCATTTTCCCATAAACGTGCACGATTTAGGATGTGATTTTTTTGCTTTTTCCAGTCATAAACTTTATGGTCCTACTGGAATTGGTGTACTTTGGGGTAAAGAAGAGCTTTTGGATGCTATGCGACCATATCAAGGTGGCGGTGAGATGATTAACTCAGTGAGTTTTGAAGAAACCACCTATGCACCTATCCCTAATAAATTTGAAGCAGGTACCCCCGACATTGCTGGTGCAGTTGGATTGGCTGCTGCCATTGATTACGTACAAAGTCTGGATATGCCAGCAGTAATTGCTTATGAACATGAATTATTAAATTATGCGACTCAAGCGCTTAAATCACTGGGTGAATTTACCTTAATTGGTAGCGCTGCTGAAAAAGTACCTGTGGTTTCTTTTGTGCACGACAGCATTCATGCCCATGATATTGGTACTATACTTGATAGTGAAGGGATAGCCATTCGTACTGGACATCATTGCGCAATGCCACTGATGGATTTTTATAAAGTCGCTGCTACCTCACGCATTTCACTGGCTTTTTATAATACCAAAGCAGAAATTGACAGGTGTATGGCAGCTTTGCAAAAAGTAAAAGAGGTCTTCGGATGAGTATGGATTTGCGAGAGCTGTATCAAGAAATTATTATCGACCATAATCGTAATCCGCGTAATCACCATGTTATGGCGGATGCAACGACCGAGGCTAATGGTTTTAATCCTTTATGCGGTGATAAATTAACTGTTTATGCCAAGATAGAACAGGATAAGATAGTTGATTTAAGTTTTCTGGGTTGTGGCTGTGCTATTTCTCAAGCTTCTGCTTCATTGATGACTGATGCACTTAAAGGTAAATCAGTTGAAGAAGCACATGATTTATTTAAACGATTTCATTCTATGCTTACGCAAGACGATGCGCAAAGCGTAGGCGTTATGGATAAATTAACGGTACTAGCTGGCGTAAAGGCATTTCCCATGCGAGTAAAATGCGCAACTCTGGCTTGGCATACTTTGGAATCAGCATTAAATAAAGATCATAAAGTGGTGAGTACAGAGTAGGTTGGGTCAATGACCTGAGGGATCGACGCATTTTTCGATCTCAATCGAAGCTCCCTTCTCCCGCTTGGCGGGAGAAGGTGCCCCGAAGGGGCGGATGAGGGTAGTGATGGCGGCAAAATATTTTAGACTGTGCCACTTTGTTAAACCCTCATCCGCCCTACGGGCACCTTCTCCCCGAGGGGAGAAGGGAGCTTCGATTGAGATCGAAAAATGCGTCGATCCCTCAGGTCATTGACCCAAAAATTGTGGCAGGATCCCGCAAACAAGCCGCGGGACGTAGAGAGGCAAAAGAGGCATCCATGTTTGGTTTTAAAAAAAATCAAGATAAAGAGCAACTAAAAACAACTATCATTGCCGCACTTAAAGGCGTATACGATCCGGAAATTCCGGTCAATATTTACGACTTGGGTTTAATCTATGATGTTTTAATCGATGATGAAAATCATGTGGATGTCAAAATGACACTAACCACTCCTGGTTGTCCCGTCGCACAAACTTTTCCCGGAACCGTAGAGCAAGCAGTGAATCAAGTTGAAGGTGTAAAGGATTGCACGGTTGAATTAGTTTGGGAGCCACCTTGGACCCAAGAACGAATGACTGAAGCTGCGCGTTTGGAATTAGGGATTTTTTATTAATCATGACAGAACTTGCCTGGCAACCTTCTGCCTCAATAGCGCTTTTGCAGCAACGCGCACAACTAATGGCCCAAATTCGCTCCTTTTTCACTAAAAGAAATTATTTGGAAGTAGAAACACCAATTATGGCACGTTTTGGTATCACCGATATTTATTTAGCGAATATCAAAGCGACTTTTAGAGCGAAGTCCTATTCTTTGCAAACTTCCCCTGAATACCATATGAAACGTTTGCTCGCGGCCGGTAGTGGATCTATTTTTCAATTAGCGCGTGTATTTCGTGATGATGAGCTAGGTCGCTGGCATAATCCAGAATTTACCTTATTAGAATGGTATCAATTAGACATCGATCATCATGCTTTGATGGCAGAGGTAGATTTATTGCTTCAAGAAATTTTGCATGCTAAACCCATTATTAAAAAAACGTATACCCAAGCTTTTTTAGAAACCTGTGGACTGGATCCTTTTACCGCCAGTATCGAAGAGTTTAAAAAAGTGCTAGAGCACTATGATTTGGCCTATGTTCTACCAGCTGATGAATCCGATCGCGATCAATATTTATTTTTACTCATGAGTCATGTGGTCGAACCAGCCTTAGGGAGGCTTGATGCTCCTGTCGGTGTATATAATTTTCCACCTTCACAAGCATCTTTGGCAAAAATTAAAGACGGCTATGCCGAGCGTTTTGAAGTTTATTTCCAAGGTGTCGAATTGGCCAATGGTTTTCATGAACTTTCCGATGCCAATCTGCAAGCAGCACGATTTGCTGCCGACCAACAACAAAGACATGATAAAGGCTTGGCTCCCGCAGAAATTGACCCTTTCTTACTAGCCGCTCTAAACCATGGCCTACCGCCTTGCAGTGGTGTCGCCTTGGGTGTTGATAGACTCTTAGCCCTGGCATTGAAGCAAGCCAGCATTGCGGCTGTAATGCCTTTTGATTTCAGTCGGGCTTAATATCATATATGTGTAATAAGTAGAAAAATACCACTTAATAAGCTAGGCTTAATGATAATTATGGGATGAAAGGAGTTGCCAAATGGAGAAGGTACTAGTTACCGGAGGAATGGGCTTTATAGGAAATTATTTGGTAAGTCACTTACTCTCCTTGGGTATTGAGGTATTAGTTTTAGATAAGTCGATTAATAAACCCACCTATTTCCCAATTTCAGGGGCAAAAATCATTGAAGGTGATGTTTTGTCTCATGAATTGATGCATGAGTGCTTGGAACAAGTAGATACTTGTTTTCATTTGGCAGCATTGTCATCCGTTCCTGCATGCGCTAAAGATTGGATATTTAGTCATGAAAATAATGTCCTGGCTTTTAATGGGTTGATGAATGAATTAAGAAAGGTAGAGCATCACGTAAAATTGGTCTATGCCTCTTCTGCTGCAGTTTATGGACAAAGCAAATCAGCTTGTTTATCTGAATCCGAGCACGTTGACCCTACTTCAACCTATGGCGCCGATAAATTATCCAATGAAATTTATGCTTCGGTACTTGCAAAAGTGTATGGAATTAACTCAATTGGGCTGAGGTTGTTTAATGTTTATGGACCAGGACAATTAGCTTCAAATCCTTATAGCGGGGTTATTAATAGCTTTAAAAACGCCATACTCGCTGAAGAACCCGTTAAAATTTTTGGTGATGGTAAACAAACCAGGGATTTTATCTATGTCACAGATGTAGTTAATGCCTTTATGAGCGCTGCAGCCACACCGTACTCACAGGTAGGTGTCTTTAATGTTTGTTGTGGTAATGCAATTTCCATTTTAGATTTAGCGCATTTAATGATGAATTTATTAGACAGACAAGTACCTATTATTTATGAACCAGCACGTCCTGGTGATGTCTATCGTTCCTTGGGCGATAAACGTTTGGCAGAACAGGTATTGCAATTTAATGCAACAATAAGCATGGAGACGGGGCTTAATTTGTTTTTGAAGGAAATGAGAAGTATTTAATAAGAAGCAGTAGGGCGATTACCCACTATGCTTGAATAAACGGCTTCTATACGAGGAACCACAGCATCTTTGGAAAAGTTTAATTGAATTCTTTCTATTTCTTTTTTCGCAATCAGCTCGCGTTCTTCCATGCTTTGTGCAAAATACTCTGAAATACGCTTTTGCATCATTTCCAGCTTATAACATTCAATAATGTATTTTGGCTCAGATAATACCTCTTTAACACTGCCTACATCAAAAGAAATCACGGGTATGCCGCGTGACATTGCTTCAAGCAAAACTAAAGGAAGGCCTTCGTACGTGGAAGTGATGCATAATAAATCAACTTTAGGCCAAATCAAATCCATATCAGAAATAGCCCCATGAAATTGGACGTATTTTCGGTATTTTTTTTGACACTCTTTAGCTAAGGGCCCCGTTCCAACCATATGCCAATTAAATTCAGCTGATGTACTTTTTGCCATCTCACAAAATCGCAGCGGCCCCTTTTCAGGACTGATTCGACCAATAAAGAAAATATCAAAAGGCGGTTTCGCTTTTAATGTATTCGGTAGTTCCGGCATGGTTACAAAATTTGGAATTGTTGTGGCAGGTGATGGTAATTTTTTGGCAATCTCAGTATTAACAGCGATATTTGTCGATAAAAAACTGCTCCAGCGATCCAAAAAATTATAGAGCTTGAGCCTTCCTACAGGTTTTTCACCAGCATGAAAAGTAGTTACCACAGGAATTTTATAAAGCCTGCCAATGAAACGCGCATAGATATTTGCTTTATAACCATGTGTGTGAATAACATCAGGTCTATCTTTTATCAATGCAGTAACGAGTTCCTTAAATGAGTGGCAGGCAGTGTATTTAAGCCCTTTTTTATCACACAGTGCATATAAAATATTATTTGGATAGTTGCATACGAAAATAATTTTGCAGTCATGATGGTGCCGGACTAAGTCCTCACATAGATTCATAACGTGCGTCTCAACACCGCCTATCTGTTTTGCGTCAAGTAGTATCCTGATTTTCATATGCTTATTTTTATTGTAATTTTTAATTAGTGTACCTTAAGTTTTTTAGAAATGACTATTAATTTGTATTCTATTGGTTAAGAATATAAAGTGATTCTACGGAGTTAATACAGTTTGGATAGAAAAAAATTGGAACCAAAAAAGCAACTTATTGTATTCGGTGAGGATTGGGGGCGCTTTCCCTCCAGTACCCAGCATTTAATACATGGTTTATTAAACCTAGGATGGAGTGTTATCTGGATTAATTCAGTGGGGATGCGTAAGCCAAGTTTTCAATGGTCCTATGTTAAAAGACTCTTTGAAAAACTGTACCAATATATTTTTGCTAAAACAAAGCAACATCAATTAGTACTTCCGGATAATCTCACAGTAATTAGTCCCATGATCCTGCCGTTTATGGGCAATTCATTCACAGACAGATTAAATCGAGCGATTCTAACAAAACAATTAAGCTCAGTTATGAAAAAAGGGGACTTTGTGCATCCTATTCTTTGGTTGACCTTGCCTACTGCCTATCCTTTTATTAGTATTTTTGATAAGTGCCCCTTGGTATATTATTGTTGCGATGATTATGCCTTGTTGGTTGATCCCCCCAATCCACAAGTAACTATTTTTGAAAAGCAATTAATTGAAAAAGCCGATTTGATACTGGTAGTTAGTGATGTTCTTGCTAAGAATATGCCTGCACATAAAACGTATATTCTTGATCAAGGGGTGGATTTAACTCATTTTATGAAAAAATACGACAGACCAAACGATCTTCCTAATGATAAACCGATTGCAGGTTTTTACGGTAGCTTGACGCACTGGGTTGATATTGATCTATTGTATCAATGTGCTTCGCAATTAACCGATTGGAACTTTGTAGTGATTGGTTCTAAATCAGTGGACATTAGTCATCTAGAAAAATTAAATAACTTTTTTTATTTAGGCCCTAAATCTTATAGTGAAATTCCTGCTTATTCCCAGTATTGGGATGTGGGATTAATTCCCTTCATAAAAAATCAATTAGTGATGGCATGTAATCCTTTAAAAGCAAAAGAATATTTGGTTGGTGGGAAGCCCATAGTATCGGTAGCTATTCCTGCCTTGGATAAATATAAAGAATATATTTATCTTGCTAAAAATAATAAAGACTTTATTCATGGGATTGAACAATCCTTGAATGATACTAAAGAAACAATGAGAAAAAACTATGCAGCGCAAGAGGGATGGGACAGTCGAGCTTTGGTTTTGGAAAATAAATTAATAGCCTTACACCATAATGAACAATAAGGCACGGCAAATGATGCGAGTATTTTATACTGTAGACACTGAATTTTGGCCAAGAAATCCGAGCAAGCCTGATTTTACTGAGCTGAATAAGGACGTTCAACGGGATATATATGGTGCTACACCTCAGGGTGAATTTGGCCTTCGATATCAGTTAGACGCCCTGGATTCGGAGGGCCTCAAAGGAGTCTTCTTTGTTGAGCCTCTTGGTGCACTCAGAGCAGGCATAGACTCATTGAGTGCAACGCTCTCCTTAATCGAGTCTCGAGGGCATGAGGTTGGTTTACACCTGCATCCTGAGTGGAATGATTGGCTTGAAAATTCATTAGTGCCGGATAGAACAGTGCAAAATATTTCTCAATTATCGGTTGATAATCAAACTAAGCTTATCGCTAAAGGTTTATCATTATTTAAGGACGCGGGATTATCACTTCCAGTGAAGTCCTTTCGTGCTGGAAATTACGGTGTTGGCCTTACAACGCTTCGTGCGCTGGCTAACAACAATATTGCTTATGATTCTAGTTATAATCCGTGCTATTTGAATTCACGCGAAGGTTTTGCGTTAGAAACACCTTTAGTTCAAGCTCAAATGCTAGACACAATTGTAGAAGTGCCTATTAGTTGTTTTGAGGATTATCCCAGACACTCCCGACATGTTCAGTTGATGGCAATTTCATTTGAAGAAATGCGATTAGCACTTGAAACGGCAGAACGGCAGCATTGGAAAAGTTTTGTAATTGTTTCTCATAGTTTTGAACTGATTAAACGTAACTGCAGCCAATTAGATTCTGCTCGACCGGATTATAGAGTTATTGATCGTTTTCAAAAATTGATTAAATATTTAGGACAAAACAAAGATCGATACCGCGTCGAAGGCTTTAACACTTGTATGGAACACGACTTGATACATCAGCAACCGGGATATGAATACAAACCCATAACTGGGAATTTATCGAATACCTTATTTCGCTATATGCAACAGGCATTAAGAAGAATATCTTAAGAAACATAGAATATCTGGGAACAAAATTAATGGCTAAAACTTCAAATACACATCAAATAATTTATTATGCCTTGGGGCTTGTGGGTACTAGTTTTACATCACTATTGGTTTTGCCCATCATGACGCATTATATTGATCCTACAGATTATGCTAATTTAGAAATTCTGTTAACTTTAATCAATCTAATAACTATTGTCATTGGTTTTGGTTTGAATGAAGCATTGTTTCGTTTTGGGGGAACTGCTAAAAATCGTAAATTTATAAATGCTATCTGTTCCAATGCAACCAGTATGGCTCTTGTTATCGGTGCGGTGACTAGCGTACTTATTATTTTTTTTGCCGTTGAGATCAAGAATATATTACCCGGTTCAATTACTAGACTGCAGATAATTTATTTAGGGATTTCGTTAATACCCTGTAATGTTATTGTAGTTCAGTTAAATTGGTTACGTTTGAAAGAAAATGTGAAACAATTTATATTGGTTGGTGTGTTTCGTTCCCTGTTACAAGCAGTGCTTGTTTTGTCTACTCTCTATGCCGGCTATGGTGTTACTGGAATTATGTTTGCATCTGCAGCAACGAGCATTATCACCTTGGTTTATTTTTTATTATTCCAATTGGATGTGCCCTTGGAGTTTAATAAAATCATACAAAAACAATTATTTTTCTATGGTCTTCCTCTGAGTTTTAACGGTATTGCTGAATTTGTGCTTATGTCGCTTAGCAACTGGTGGATAGCCTACGTAGTCGGTCCAACTGCATTGGCCCCCTTTGCTCTGGCAATGAAACTGGCAACAATTACCTCTCTTATTATCTATCCATTTTATATGTGGTGGAATCCAATACGTTATAAGCATTTGGACACTGAAGAGTCTCGATTGTATACAGCAAGAATATCTGAATTTGGCGTTGTTGTTTGTTATTTAGCTGCTTATTTAGTAACTATTGGTAGTGGTCTGCTCATAATATGGTTTATTCCCATAAGTTATCATGATGCTATGCCATATCTAGCAATAGCAGGTTATATGTTAGCTTCTAAATATGCAGCTGATATGATGAATATAGGATTATTTCTACGTAAACCACAGTATGTGATGTATGTGAATAGTGTGGTTGCTGTCATAACTATTATTGGATTTTATTATTTAATTCCACTTTGGCATATCTGGGGTGCTTTTTTAATATTGCAGATTGCTTTATATTTTAGATGGTTTGCTTATATTTATCTAAGTCAGAGAGAACTTTATCTGGTTTATCATTATGTAAAACTTTTTGCATTTTTACTTATTTGTGAATTATGTGGGCTTGGTATTAATTATTTTAGAAGTACTATAGCGTATATCGTTATTGGTGGCGCAGGATTTATTGTGCTAACTGTTTTGGCGTACTTATTGCAATTGATTCCTCCAAATAAATTATTAAGCTATTTACAAAGTAAATATTTTAATTAAGACTGCGAATTACTCGTGCCGTACCTCCGCCAGCCAAGACGTTGGCAGAGATGTCTTTGGTGACTATGCTTCCGGTTGCAATAATACTGTTTTCGCCAAGCCATACATTTGATTCCAAAATGATACAAAATATCAATAAACAGATGCCATTTGTCGTTTATTTAACTCAATGAAATGACTTAATGAAATACTTAACGCAAAAAACACATAAAATGGCCAGGTAAAACCCTGGGTAAGGAAGCTGCTAGAGATGCAAAAACCAATTAATCCAGCATAAAGACTTCTAGCTAAAATGAGTTCTGTAGTGAAATTATTGTTGGGTATCGCTTCGATAATATGGATGTTATGGCGCGATAATTTTAATGCTTGATAAACGCAGATGATAAAGAGTATGAAACCAAGTATCCCTCCTTCTGCTAAAACACCAAACCAACTACTGTGAACTGCTCGATTTACTTTTTCCCAGACTATGGCATATTGAAACAGGCTATCTTGGAATCCATCCAAGCCAACACCCCAAATTGGGTGGTGAATAGCCATGTTTACAGCAGCTTTCCAAGCATTAATGCGTCCCATTGAAGACTCATCTAAACTTAGACTTTCACCTCCTCCAGATTGACGCAAAGAAATGTGTGCTATAAAAAACAAGAGGATAGCGGCACAACTTCCTACTATAATAAGCAACGCTTTTGATTTAAATCGGTGGGTAAAGAAATAGCCTATAACGCCAGCAAGGCCCAATAAGCCCCCTCTACTTTGGGTTGCGATAATTGCACTCACAATTGTTATGGAGCTAAACAAGCCTAATAATCTAAGGAAAAAAGATCGTGTTTTTGTGAGGAAAAGACTGAAGCAAAAACTAAAGGGGAATAAGAGTGTTAATGCTAAGTCATTGGGGTCACCTATTGATGAGTTCATATTTTCAGCAATACTAGCTCGAGTGCCCTCAACAAGATTGATAACATTGATTTTATTATAAATAGTTATCATTGAAATAAAGACGCCGCAGCAGATAGTTAAAAAAGTAATTAAGACAAAAGATTTTTTAGTGTTAATTGACCATATAATCATAAAAAACATGATAGCAATTTTAAGGAATATCTGACTCCAATAGGCATAGGATGTACCAAAATTGTAGGATAGAGGCACACCAAGCGTAATGAATATAAAAAAAACAAGAAAATAATTCATTTCTTTTCGCCAATAAAGTGTTGTCCTACCCAATAAAAAATTGATGCTTAAACTTAAGATGCCAAGTATTGCTGATATCAAAGGAATTTTAAAAGGAAAGAGCCCTGGTATCACTTCATGCAGACGAAATATACTGAATGAGTAAAAAATTAGAATGAAAAAATAAGGGTGCGCTAGTCCATAAAATAGGATGAGCGGACTTAATCCGATTAGTATTGCAATTATTATGAAGGGCAATGTGTTTTTGAAAAAAAAGCATAAGAGAACGAGTACTATTACCGTAATAATAGATTTTTTATATCGCAGAAAGATTTCTTTATCTGACATAATGAATGCCCCTTTTATGGCTGCGCGCACCTAGTGTAAATGTGCTGATATTTTTCTATAAGAGAACTTAATGAAAAATGCGCTAATATAAAATCACGCGAGGAACTACCTGTTTTTATTGCTTTCTTGCATGTTTGAGCAATAAGTTTGGGGTCTTTCGGTGCAATTAAAAATCCTGATTCTGGATCTACTCCTTCAGCGCAACTGCCAACATCACTGCAAATGACGGGGAGATTGCAGGCTTGTGCTTCAAGAATTGCCAGAGGTAAGCCCTCTTCAAGTGAGGGCAAGCAAAATAAATCGCTCGCTTGATAAAGTAGTTCAATGGCGTCAATGTGACCAAGAAAATGAATGCGATTGGAAAGGCCAAGAGATGCAGCATTTTTTTTTAAAGTTTCTAATTGTGAGCCATTTCCGGCAACTGCCACATGATATGATTCAGGCAGGAATTGCATTGCTTGAATAAGATAATGCAGACCTTTGATTTCCTCTAAACGACTGGCATTCGCTATGATAGTGGAATCCATAGGTAGATGTAGTAATTCTTTTGCTTCATTTTTGTTTCCGGGTTTAAAACGGTCGGTATCGATACCATTGTGAACCAGATTAATGGTATTGCGTGGAAATAATTTTTTCATGTAATTAAATATTTTCTTTGAGACGGCAATTAAAGAGATGTCTTTGCGCATGTTTAATATTAGGTATTCGATCCACCATTCTCTTCGCTGTTCCAAGTGCCAGATATCGTGTTGTGTGTGTACATGTTTAGGCGATCTCACTCCCCAACTTGCCAAGCTGCCATAGATCAGTGGTCCAATATGATGGGAATGTATGATGTCTATTGAGTGGTCATGACAGGCCTTTTTTATGGTGCGCACAATCTCAAAACTAAGCCCCTCTTTTTTGTTAGCAAAAATAAGTTGGTCTTTGTAGGATGTCAAAGCAGGCCAAGCTTTTAAAGTTTGTTCTAGTGTGCCATTAATAGCGAGAACAAAAATATTTTTTTCGTCAGCGCGAAGTAGCGAAAAAACCAAATTTTCTATGCCGCCTGGTCCCATGGCAGAAACAATATGTAGTACTCTCATTGAAAACTCAAGCGCTCAACACGACAAAGAACCTCAAAGCCAGTGGTAGCTTCTACAGACCTAGAGTTTCTTGCCCTGTTATCCAGTAATTCCATTACTATTGGAATACTAATTCCAAAAATAATGCCAGCTATAATTCCAAGGAATATGAAAAAAGACAGCGGTCTTGATAAGGATGTTGAAGGAGTTTCGGGGTAGGCAATTACTCGGATGACTTGGGATTTTTCGTCTTTATTATAACCAACAGACATTTTTGCAAGATTATTTCGACTTAATAGATCTTCATAAGCAGTTCGGTTGTCTTTAATATTTTGTTTTAACTCAGTAATCATCTGGTTATTATCAATGATAAATTGCAATTTTTTATTAACATCTTTTTCTTGTTCGGTAAGGGTCGCTATTTCTTCGGTCATGCCTTTGAGTTTCAGTTGCATGTCAAGAAGCTTTTCTAACTGTGTGCCAAGAAGTGCTGTGCTGCCTTTATCATTAGAATTGTTTGTAGTGGAACTAGCAAGGTCCCATAGTTGTTGCATTTTATCTTTGTCCAGGTTTTTATATTGCTTTTGTAATTGATCGCGCTCGTCTTTAAGTGATTTATCAAGTTGAATTAATGCTTTAACTTCCGGGTAATTGTCAGTATACACTAAACGCAATTTGCTTAGTTTAATAGAATTTTCCAAGATAGCTCTTTCTAATTGTGCGGCAACAGGGTTTAGTTTTAGCAGTGATTGTTCTAGTTCTTCTTTTTCAGCTTTTATCGACATGTAGATTGCTTTTTTTTCTCCCAAGCTGGTATTAATAAGACGCAATTGATTTTGGTACAGATCTTTGTATTCAGGTAATAAATCACTATTTGCGGATTGATATTTGTTTAAAGCGGCTATTGCTTCTTTTAATTTTTGTTTTTGTACTTCCAGGGTCGTTGTTAACATGTTTAAAGAAGCGTTGGAGGTGCTTGATTCCTGAGAGTTAAACTGTTTAATCATCATGCCACTTATTGAATTTAATATATCAACTACATGTTTAGGAGAATATTGGATGAGTTGAATTTGAATAACACTTTTATCTAAAAGCTCAATAGTCAAATTTTTGGACAAGTCGCTGACGGTGCCATTAATGGTTGATTTGCTAGCTTTGGCAGAAATCAATTTCGTATCAATTGCTACTTGTTGCAGTGTCGCAGGAGCCATGACAAAAGCTTTCAGAGATTGAAACTCATTACTAATGTCGATAGGCGTGTTAATGTCCTTCATTGCTGGCAATGCATTCATATTGACAGCAATAGAGGTGCTGGCTTTGTATTTTTGAGGTATTAGGTAGGTGCTTAATATCGCAAGCACTGGCATTACAAGGATGCACATATAGGTTATATATCTTCGACGCCAAAGGGCATCAAGATATATAAGCGTTTCATAGTCCGCGTCCTTGAATTGCATACGGTTTATTCCTTAATTTAGCCTAATAATCTTAGGTATACACAATCAGGTTTTTGATTTTTTAAATACACAACTTTTATCTCTTTAACTTGTTTTCCATAGCGTTTTTTAAGATCTTCAGCTCGCTTAAAAATAGGACCAAGATTAGCAAGATGTGTGCTATTCGTGTTTGCACCAAAACTTGCATACAGTCTATATTCCTCAGGATATATCAGTTTTGCAAACACAGAGTCAATTTTTTTTGCCTGAGCTGTACTTAGCTTGGTTTGTTTGGGATTGTATTCAATATCCAAAAAATAACTCGGCATTTGTAAAGCAGTTTTTTTTGCCACTGCATTATTATCTTTTTCCTGGTACATAATTTGGGCATTGGAGAATACTTGGGCTGATTTAACTTTATGCCCTGAGCAAGCTGTAATAAATAATAGAAGCAGTGCTAATCCTGCGTATTTCATCATAATTAACCTTATTACTTTAAGCCACAGTGTATCGGATTAATATATGCAGGTGCAATACCCGCAAAGTAATAACGGATCCCCACGTCATCCCGAACTACCCGAGGCGTCAACCTAGCCGACGATTGAAGAGCTTACATGCTCACAAGCTTCATTGTATAATCAAGATGCAAGGATTTCACCAGTTCTAAAGGTTGTGCTTTTAATCCAATAAGTTCAAGTTCGTGTCCTTGTCGGTGCAGTCGCTTAAATAAATAGATTATGGCGCCAATGCCTGAGGCGTCGATTTTGTTCGTGTTACTAAAGTCGAGCACTACCTTTTTGTTAACATCAACCAGAATATTGTCAAATAATTCACGTAATGCTCGCGTATGATTTGCGTCTAATGATTCGGTAAAGGTAATTAGTTTACAATGGTTCAGATCTTCTGCTTTTATGGTCATTAGCAATAACTTCAAATTTATTATTACTAAGCAGTATAGGATAGTAGTTACAAATATGCTATATCTGTAATAATACAATTCAAATAAAGGCATTTATAATGCATAGTGTTGCTTTTTATTTCTTTATTTTGGCGAGTCTTTTAATTAGTTACCATCATCTAATATACCCATTAGTATTGAAACTGATTGCCAAATTCAGACAAGGTGTTGCTCCGGGAGCTGATGTGCCTTTAAATTATTTCACCTTTATTATTCCAATGCATAATGAAGCTCTTTTTATAGCCAAAAAATTGGCTAATCTGGATGCGCTTGATTATCCAAAAGAGTA
>JBAZRP010000049.1:0-19935 GCA_041662885.1 Legionella sp. | reverse complement strand
ATTTGAATATGAATGAAATATACGATATCTATAACAACGTAGGAAACGAACTTAGGTACAATGCATTATATGATTTTGTAATTAATAACACGATCAAAGATCGTGAAGCTTTTGGAAACGCCATAATAAGCCCACTGACTAAAATACAGTTGCATCTACGAAAAGCAAATGATCACAAACAAGAACTATCAAACCTTATATACAAGTATCTTGAAGATAGAGAACAAAAAGCTGATGCAAATGATAAAACCAGGCAATATCTCCATGGCAGTTTTTTTCCCTTCCAGAAAAGTTTCCTGGATAAAAAATTGGCAGTCAATGCATTACAAAGATCATTGGACGGAGAGCACATCGATTTATTAGAACATTTGTCCACACTGAGAAACGGTAAATTGGGCAAAGAATTACGCACATTCATTAAATCAGGTAAAGCCAATGATCTTGTTGATGGCCAAAAGGTGCATACCGTTACCGAGTTTATTACAGCACTGCATAAAAAATGCAATCCTTCACAAAACCCATCAGTCTAAATCCAGCGCGCATTATAAACCTGGATAATTTGAGTTGCTTTCAGCCAAGACCTAGTTTAAATTCTGATAATTTGTAATTTATCTCTGACGAAGGTACTACATGCTGGTACTGCTATTTTCTTATGGAACTTTGCAGCTTGAAGAAGTTCAATTGAAACAATTTGGGCGTAAACTCACTGGTCATCCTGATAGATTAGTTGGTTACGTCACGTCAGGAACGTCACGTCTAGTACGTCACATCAGGAACGTCACGTCTAGTACGTCACGTCAGGAACGTCACGTCTAGTACGTCACATCAGGAACGTCACGTCAAGTACGTAACGTCAAGTACGTCACGTCATCCCGAGCGCAGCGAGGGATCTCCTGAATGTGGCACAGTTTAAATCAATCGATATGTTAGAGGCTGTGCCACATTCAGGAGATCCCTCGCTGCGCTCGGGATGACGTGACCTACCTGACGTGACCTACCTGACGTGACCTACCTGACGTGACCTACCTAACACTCCATCTGACATAGAGAGCCACAAAAATACTCCCTAAACCAATATTAAAAAAGTAGTTATAAGAATATTCTTAAGTCCGCACCCTTTAGATCCTTTAGTACTGTGGTCATAAAATCATTCTGTGATATAATTTCGCCAGATGTATCATTTAGGAGTTCGGTTTATGCAGGTCAAAGATATACTGATTTTCAGCACTGATCTAGGAAAAGCACCAGACAGCACAAAAAACGATAAAGAGCTTGGCACTATATTATACAATCGGTATCAATCTCAAGATCCTGAAAAAACATTAAATCAAGAAGACTTTAAATATATTGCTATCTGGTTCAATAACCGCTGGGATCATACTTTAAAACACTCCCCTAATTCGCCAGAAAGTAATCTTTTGTGCATGGAATTCATCAAAAAATTGGCGACTGCCGCGAACAAAACTTGTGTGGATTTTTTAAAACAGCCCACCCTACATCAGTACGAATTCAGTCACACTGTAAACAATTCGATTTCCATGCCAGTGTTCTTTATCAATCAATTAGATATTTTGATTAACTCTTATAAACAATTAAAAGCAGCAAAAAGTGATTTTAATAACTTCAGGCAAGCAGCTGAAGAGTTTCTTTCGTGCATAGAACAAGTTGATCTGAATAGTACGATGCAAATATATAACTCCAGGATTAATAACAACAAATCCTATGCGTTTTTCATCTTTTATTTGCTTGATATAAAAAAGGCTAATGATTTCACTATCGATAAAGAAATTGAGGATTTGAGTAATTGGGTAGAAAAGTACATCCAGTGTTTACGATTTATAATCAGTTCAATTACTACTAAATTCGAAATCGGATTTTTTGATAACGCTTATGTTCATATTTGGGATCAATGCAACAATGTTACAGATGAGCAAGCAGCATTAATATCACTCATTTATCCTGCAATAAAAGCAAACAACCTTAGCGAACTTCAGGAAACCTATGAAAGAATAGTATCAAGGATTACTGTCCATGATTCATCAAAATATGCTGGTTTCTTTCCTTTAATCTGGAGGCCAAAATCCATTAATACCTGGATGAAGCATGTCAAAGATCAAACCTTGGCCTCGACAGGAGTCGAATGCTATCCTCCAGAAGTCTACTTAAAAGTACTGGTAGACTTTAAAAAGGAAGCAAAACTTATAAATGAATTCCTGGATGACTTTATTCACACTATTATAACCAGAGAAAATGACCTGCTTAAATATATTCGTATGCATTGCCTCTTCAATACCCTGCTTAGAAAATTGCAAACAAGTACCAGGAGTGAGCTTTTAGCAGAACTGAAACAAGTTAGTTTTTACCAAGCCCAATTAGAGCGTATAAGCAACTGGGTCAAACTGATAAACAACCGTATACTGGATATTGGTGGTGTCAGTGAACTAACTGCCGAACAGCACTATACCATAACGAATAATACCCATTATTTATATGCTATTTCGCAAGGAGCTGATATAAAACGGACCGCTGACACAGATAAAATTAAAGGTGATCCCAATGATCCTGTATTTAAAAAAGTGTGGCTTTATTTATTCGACCTTGAAGATTCTATACAAACGCAAGAGCATAAAATCGCAATGAACAGGTGGGCCGAAGCATCCGGACCGAGTGACTATTTTGATTATGATTAAATTATTGGGGTTTGGTGGCAATTGTCAACACACCCTTTAGGATTGAGATAATAATTGACTTTATGAAAGAGTTCTAAATATGAGTATTTATCAGTTTTTTGGAAGAGTAGCTAAGGAAGGAATTCAATTAGGCGGTATTGCAGCAGCTGTAGCAGCAGCCTCTGCCGCGGTGGGTGCTGCAACACTAAATGCTGCTGGGCATGATAGTTATGATGTTACAGATGCAACCATAACATTTACTACTGGTGGTGCAGTCTTTGGTGGAATATTAGGAATAATATTTGGTTTAATAGGTTCAGATTTGGAATCACTTGATGTTCTTCCCATTAAAGTATTCATGTATTTTTTAGATAATATGAGTGCAGGTTTATATGGTATGCGGTTAATGGAAGATTATGACTTTCAAAACATGAATAGACATGAACTAATTCAAACTGGTTTAGTAGGTGGTTCGATTATCGCTCTTCCTCTATTCCTACTGGATCATTATCTTCATAAGGCCTGCAGTGATGTAACTCCACAAACAACGTTTAACCCCTGAGACTACGATTTTCGAATCAATGGAGTTAGAGTCTAATGGCACAAATTTAGGTAAAAATCCACATACTTGCTCGCATCTGGTGACTTTAGAAAGCGCATCCAAAGTCACCAGATTGCTTCGCTGCGATCGCAAAGACGCCTCATTTCAATCAAGATGTTCTCCTGGCTCTATTGACGATACTACCTGCAGTAAGTTACCTTAGAGTTTTTTCGATATCAGGGAGAGTATCTTGAAGAATATCTTATCTATTGCCTTAACTACATTATTCATCAACCCTCAGGTTTACGGGGCAAATCGATGTATGGATTTTATTGATCAAAGAGTTACAAATTCGATATTACATATGTCACATTGCCAGCTATTAGATTCCGATATACCGCAATTATTATCCTATCTTGCAGCACATCAAAACGTCAGAATTTTAGATATTTCATATAATCAAATAGGTGAAGCAGCTTCTGATTTTTCTAACAATAGCACTCTAAAAGAGCTAAATATTAGTCATAATAGATTAACAGCTATTGAAGCTGCAAATATCGCTACAAATACGACTTTAATAAAACTCGATATATCATTCAACAATATAGGAGACGGTGGTGTAAATAGCCTGGCTGAAAACACCACCCTTACCTCTTTAAATATAGCAAATACTAATTCCACATCTCTATCCACTTCAAACCTGGCAGAAAATACCAATCTTGAATACCTTAATACCAGTTTTAATCGCCTTGGAGATAAAGGAGCTGAAGTACTGGCTAAAAGCAAATCTTTAGTTAGCTTAATTGCCGACAAAGCAGGCATCGATGATAATGGTTTGCAAGCATTGGCAAAAAATAGAAAACTCCAAAAACTGAGTGTTACCTGTGGCGATCAAGCGTTGACAATTAAAACTATTAACGCACTTAGTGATAATACCAATATAAAATCCCTTAGTATGATTGATTGTGAAATTGGCAATAACGGTGCCAAAGCTTTATCAGACAATAAAACTATAACTGAGTTGAATCTTTCTAATAATCTTATCTACAACCAGGGTGCTGTAGCCTTATCTTCTATGCAAACCTTAAACACCCTAATTCTTGATAGCATATATCCAGAAGCTGGCCAGGAAAATAAAACCAACAATATCGAAGATGAAGGCGCACAGGCACTTGCAAAGAGCACGAACCTCACATTTTTAAGTCTTTCCAATAATTCTGTTGGGGAAAAAGGTGCTAAGGCCTTAGCTAAAAATAAATCCATCACCAAACTAAACCTTGCCAATAATGAGTTAGGAAAACAAGGCGCCATTGATCTTGCAAAAAATAAAATGATTGAAAACTTAAACATTTCTTCCAACAGTATTGGTCCAAGTGGTGCTACTGCTTTAGCGGATAATAAAAAAATTGTGGCTTTAAATATTTCAAATAATGCCATTGGCGCTTCAGGAGTTGCTTCTTTGGCTGCTAATAAAACCATCAAAAAATTATGGTTACGAAATACCGAAAAGCTGCCTGGTAATCCTCACAACATGGATTTAATACCACTCGCTGAAAGCAAAACTCTTGAGTATCTCGATCTAAGCGGTTCTGCTTGCACTAATGATTGTCTTGAAGCATTTGCACAAAATACTTCTATTACTGAGCTTAAGTGGGAAGGTGCACAGCTTGGTGATTTGGGGGCTTCCATTTTAGCAACTAATTTCAATATTAAACAACTAAATCTGAGGTCGAATAATATCACCGATGAAGGTGCTCTTGCGCTTGCAAAAAATACTGTACTCAAATTATTGCTAGTAGATTCCAATAAAATTGGTAAACAAGGTTATACTGCTCTTTATAACAATACCAATATAATTTATCTGGGCTAGAATGAATAAACTTACGTCCTTGCGAGCGCAGCGAAGCAAGGACGGATTAATTGCCTTAACATCTAGGGCGTGTTTACAATTCATAATGTAACACCCCTACCAGGTTAATCCATATTTTTCGTTACAGAACCTTACTATAGTGACCAACATCATCAGTATCAGTTACAGGTTTATGAGCAAACATTCCATTGGTGCTAAGCAGTTTTGCGCTAGCATCCTCACTCATATTAGAGTTAGAAGACTCAGCAACAATCGGTACATTCGGTTTAGCCACAACAGATTCGAGTTCTGCAGCAGATTTAATAGCCGGCCATAAACAATTTTCAAGACTATGGTGCTGTTTTATCTCGTCAAATGTTTGTTGCAATGCTGTGATTAATTGAGTTTTGTGATTGGCAACAATATTTGCCAGTTCTGATGTTGGATTGTCTACAGTAGCTAATGTTACGACCCCTGCTGCGTCGAACAATTTTTGAAGTTCTGGTGATAAATAGTTCTTCAATAATAAATAGTAGCCTTTCATAAATGCGCTCTTACCACTACCGAAGGGTGCATAATCATGCAAAACCAGTTTATGTTTGCTAAGCGCTTCAACATAAGATGAATCGCCAGTTGCGCCAGTAACTAGATGTGATTCTTTTAATATATATTGTATGGTTTCCGGTGCCAATGGAAAAGGATTGACCAACCTCAATTTCATCTCACTTATGGCGGAATCACATTTAAATTCTAAGAATAATTTATCCTTTTTTATCAATTCATATTTATAAATTTCTATTAGATGTTTTTCAAGAACAGATATTGGCTGATCAAGAACTACCGTGCATTGTTTTCTATTTTCACGCATAGCAATCTTTATGCATAGTCGGATAAATGAAAAGTGATCATATCTATTATCGTCCCACTCAGAACATAGATCAGCGAAATTAACATCTTCCATTTTAATTAGCGAACCGTCGGTAATTAATGCAATTTTATTTTTTTCAACTAAATTCTCCAGGACATCTGCCGGTGCAAAGGGTGAGTTTGTATAAATTCCCAGTCTCTTTCTATCATCTTCAGATGCACTTAATCCTGTATATAAAGCAGGAATTTCATCTGGAGCTTCATCTGTTAAATTATACTCACCAACAAAAAGCATTTTTACCTTTTGTTTTTCCTGTGGAAGTCTGGTCATAAAAGTATAATCATATCTATACCGGGAATTTTCGTTATAATACGTAGGCAAAATAATGAGATCATATTGTGATTTTTTTAAGTCCTCAACTAAAGCCTCAATTAGGGTTGTTCCGCGAAGCCCCCCCTGGTCATTTTTTATCGCTAGAATATTCTTTTTAGGAAATTTATTATTAACTACACTATTAGCTAATAGTTCATACTGTTGTTGCAAATCACCCGAAAAACCATATCCAAAATACATTAACCACGAAACCTCATCAATATCACTCTGATTTAATAAGAGTTTCAATAAACGTAAACCATGATTTAAATCATCAATTGTCTTTTTATGTTCAGCTTTCGAAACGATTAAAATTTTCATTTTTGCCTATTATTATAGATAATTAAAGTTTTAGCATAATATACAAAATTTGCATTAAAGTATAATAACATCAAGAGGTAAATAAGTATTAAAAATAACCAGCCACATAATCCCGAGCCACAGGTACGTCATCCCGAGCCACAGGTACGTCATCCCGAACCCCAGATACGTCATCCCGAACCCCAGATACGTCATCCCGAACCCCAGATACGTCATCCCGAACCCCAGATACGTCATCCCGAACCCCAGATACGTCATCCCGAGTGCAACGAGGGATCTCCTGAGTGTGGCACAGCCCCTAACATATCGAGTGGTATAAATCGTTCCATTCCGGATTCAATCCATAAACAAGGGCATTCTTTTTTTTTCGAGACCACCCTTTAATTTCTTTCTCCCGTTCAATGGCCACAATAATACTGTCACATGCCTCATAGTATACTAGACGATCCACGTTATACCTTTGGGTAAATCCTTTTACCAGTTTACTTTTATGTTCGTAAATACGGCGTATCAGATCTGTTGTTACACCAACATAGAGCACATTATTATGTTTGTTTGCTACAAAATATACGTATGACTCAGTATGCATAAGCTATTCCTTATTGAGATGGACTAATTTACCCCGTTAACATCCTGCAGGGATGGGAATAGTACCAGAAAATATAGTTTGAATGGAGCTAAGTACATTAGAACCTTGCTCGAGTTCTTGTATGCGCGCTTCAAGCTGATTTATTAGCACTACTTGGGCTTCAATAGTCTCTAATAATGACTCAATGGTCGGATTCGGTATTTTCATGCCGCAATTTGATCATAACCATATAATTTTTCATGTTTTTTTTTGGTTAGTTATTTAAACCGTGCCACAATCAGGAGATCCCTCGTTGCACTCGGGATGACGTACTTGACTGACGTGCCTAACGCTCGGGCTGATGTACCTGGGGTTACAAAAAAAGTTGAAAATCAGCAAGTTATTCTCCCCAGATACGTCATCCCGAACCCCAGATACGTCATCCCGAACCCCAGATACGTCATCCCGAGTGCAACGAGGGATCTCCTGACTGTGGCACAGCCTCTAACATATCGAGTGGTATAAATCGTTCCATTCCAGATTCAATTGACTCGTTAGCTTCAAATGATTAATCGCTCAGAATTGTCTACCCTCAGATCATGCTTTCACCACCTAAATTACAACTTAGTAACAGAGCAACAAGAACCACTTTTGATTCATGAATACAGCTCTCTAAGTTGCAATAAGCCTTCACGGTATGAAGGATATGCAAGAGTTAACTGTAATTCATTTTTTAATTTAGTATTAGAAACACGACGATTATTAGAATAAAACTCTCTTTCCATAGGAGATAAAGTTGCTTCCTCATAAGGAATAAGTGGCAAAGCGGGTCTATCTAACAAAGTTGCAGCATAGGCATCGACACAATGCGCTGGAGCTGGCTCGTCATCGGCAACATTATAAATTGATAAAGGTGTAGGAGCTTTGATTGAAGCAATAAGCGCTGATGCAATATCCGCAACATGTATTCTTGAAAAGAAATGAGAAGGTTTAACTATACTGTATGGTTTACCTGAGATTATGCGTTCTAGAGCGTTTCTCTGCGGACCATAAATACCTGCCAGTCTAAAAATGTGTAAGGGCAAATGATATGTATTTGCGAAATCCATCCATGCTGTTTCAGCCTCTAATCGCAATATCCCTTGTTGACCCAGCGGCCTGCAATCAGAAGTTTCATCAACCCATGCACCATTGTAATCACCATAAACACCAGTGGATGAGAGATAAGCCAACCATTGAATATGCGTGGCATTTTCCATTATTAACTTGCGATATTGTACCAGCACAGGATCTTTGATGGTTGCATTTGGAGGCACACTTATTAACACATTCGTGGCCTGCTGGAGATAGGTCGGAATTTTTTCGTCATTAAAATCTATGAGCGTAACATCAAGCGATTGGCCTTGACGCAATTTGTGCTCATCGCGCGTCGTACCAATAATTCTATAGCCCATGTCAACAAGTTTTGGGGCTAAAAATTCCGCGCAATAACCAAATCCAAAAATAAAAAAAATGGGTTTCATATTTACTATCTATAAAAACGTGTTAATTTAGCATTTTTAAGTGGCGAGTGTCCATCTGTATCGACAATAATAGTTCCATTTAGTTCATGAATTATAGGGTTTTATGGCAATTATCAACACGCCCCTGTTTAAAAAGATAAGTTGCTTGTAATGTTATATGCACTAAGGCACTATTATCGAAAATTATCATTAAGGAGAATGTGATGAAGATAAGCAATGCCATTGACTACCTTCAGAATGACGCTATCAGTCTGCAAGAACGGTTTAAAATATTAACTGGCTTTGACACTCAGGTAAATGCTAAAGATATAGATCCACGTTTTTGGGTTAATGCTCTTTATCAAAAAGGAATTATGACTCGATTAGGGTCTTTAGAATCAACTGCAAGTATTGGCGCAGTAGTTGGAGCTTTATTTGGCAGTTCTGGTTCTACGATGGTCCGTTTGAAAACCCACTTTAAAAATGCCTGTAAAGACTCTGAAACCCAAGTACAGTCTCAAAAAAACTATATATCTTTAGTCTGTGAATTATTAAATAAATACAAAACCCAAGATCAGGAATTATTGGCCTTTGATTTTACTGATCCCAAAGTACTCGCTGCTATTACAGTGCAACCCGAAGCATCTAATACTGCAACAAATTCAAAATAATAACGAACCGGGATGGACACAAAATTGATTATTCAAATGGCACTTACTTAAGGACAAATCCACGTCCTTGCAAACACGTAGATTGGGCCTAGGCCCAATCTACGAACTACGCACTCGCAAAGACAGCTTAATCACCTTAAGTGAGTGCCATTCAGTTCAGACTCTGATTAAACAATTAAAACTTTAGCTCCAGGATTCGCTTTTACCCAATTAGCAACAAATTCAATATGATTGTTTTTGCCAACAGCGATGCATCCACGAGTAGCGCTAGGTAGGTTACTTAAGAAACCAAGTAAATTAGATGATTGAGTTGGGCCATGGATGCCTACATCTCTTCCTGTATATCCTGCAGATAATTGCTTTGAAGTAGGATAGAGAATGGGGATAAAGACTTTAAATTGATTGGATTTTCTTGGATGAGCCAAGCTATATAAACCAACTGGGGTTTTATTATCACCCGCATGTCTTTTACCAACACCTTTATATCCAAGAGCCACATGAAACGTCTTAATAACAGTGCCCTGTTTACAAATATTTAAAACGCGCTTGGATGTAAGTACATTAATTCCACTTGATAAAGGACAGGTTGAAGTAGCAGCAAATAATAGCACTGGAAAAAAGATACAGATGATTAATGAAACTGCTTTTATCTTCATACAAATAGGCAAATATCGTTTTGATTGGTTGATAATTATTCCATATTATACGCTTTAAAATCAATAGATCGCGCTCGATTCACTTCTGTTATTATGACCCACGCTATCAATAAGATAAAAATAAAAGCAAAGTCCGACTTAATCTATCAAATGGTTGCTTTTATGAACACAACCTAATGCCACTTAGATGCAAAAAATATTATGCGACTTACAACAGTTCAAACGAAGTGTCTAATACTTGATCCGCAAAAGTATATTTGTTATTCTTCCTGCTCTTTTTTAGAGGCGTATACAGCATGCAAAATTATCAAGAATTTGATTCAGCAGTTAAAGAACTACTTTTATTCAAGAACAAGTGTCCTTACTATTTTGGTCTACAGAGTGAAGAATTTCCTCCTCCAAATGGAATACCTGATTTTGAAAAACTCCATCAGGCTCTAGCACAATTAAATGATTGGTATGGTCTTGACGATAAAAATAAAAAAACCAGTTTGGAAAAATTTAAAGTCAAATATGACTTTATAGTGGGTCTTATTGCTAGCGATGATTTTTCTACTAAAAGAGGCAATAAAAGTTTGCACTGGCCTTCACAGAGATCTCCCTATTTAGTAACAAGTTTGATTAATGCTGGAGCTAAAGTGAATGCTGTGGATATCCATGGCAATAGCCCACTTATGTTTGCATTGATGGCTAAAGATCAGCCTACCGACGATGGAGTTATTGAGACAGTTGAAGTGTTTGAAAAATCCCAACTTCCCATCATAAACGCCCTGCTTGATGCTGGCGCCGACATAACACAAAATACTTTTCTTAAGCCCAATCAGCCGCAAGTTAATCCTATCTTATCAGCTATTCAAGAAAAGTATTCTAAAATAGTACAAGTTATGTTGGATCATCCCAATAATAAATTCTTAACGATTGAGCCAAAACTTGGAATATATGCCATTAAGAACAACGATTCTAAGATCTTGCGTCTGCTAATTAATCACAGCAAGAATATTGCGCATTGCCCTCTAATCACAGCGGATACCAAACTTACTGATACTAATGTATGCACTAAGTCTTTACTATTAATGGCGGCATTATCAAATCATCTCGAATGCGTTCAAGAATTACTTAAAGAAAATATTCATAATAATGAAATCAAGCTAGCACTTAAACTGGCTATTCGGCCAAGAAACGAGCAAATGATTTCCAGTTTAATAACTGCCGCTTTAAAACCGGAAATTTCTGGTTTAATAGAAACACAAGTTAATTTGATTCTCAGTGGAAATAAAACTAGCATGGTGGTTAAATTTGGAATAATAAGTCAGAATGAGTTTAACGCAAGTGTAGCAACAATTAACGCCATTAGGTTACTTAGTGAATTAGGTCTGGGTACTATCAATATAAATGTGAATGATATTACATTTTATCAGGTAAGGATCGAAACTCCGAATACAAATCAAACTAGAGTATATTCAAACGACACTCCCAATAGGAATCCATTTTTTAATAATACGTCTACGACTCCTGCTAATGGAGAATCTACTGATAATTCCATAGATAATCAAAACAGTACAACAAACAATTCGAATTCCTAGAGCACCGTCTCCCTGAGAACGAAGAAGCGATTTTGGGGTCGGATTCCGACCCTAATAGCACTTTACTTAAGGACAAATCCACGTCTTTGCAAACACGTAGGTTAGGCCTAGGCCCATAGTCGTCAGGTTAAGAGAATGTCTCTAGAATGTCGTCCCCGCGCAGGGTACTGCCATTAAGTTAAGACTTTCCGTCATCCTGAACCCAGCCCGTCATCCTGAACCCAGCCCGTCATCCTGAACCCAGCCCGTCATCCTGAACGCAGCCCGTCATCCTGAACGCAGCCCGTCATCCTGAACGCAGCCCGTCATCCTGAACGCAGTGAAGGATCTCCTGAAACTGGCCCAGTGCCACTTTCGGAGATCCCTCGTTGCACTCGGGATGACGGGCTCTAGTGCTTAACTTAATGGCAGTACCCTGCGCGGGGACGACACTATTAGATATTATTTAGTTCAAAAACTCCTTAGCCTGATGGCTATAGGCCTAGACCCAACCTACGCACTCACAAAGAAGGCTTAATCACCTTCAAGTAAATACCATTAGATTCTGATCCCATTAATAAGCTTGTCATTTAATCTTGGTGTGCTAAAATAAATCATTTTGAGAATTTGAAAATGTATCCTATTAAAAAGTTAACCGAGTTTAACCAAGCATTAGTTTATGGCTTTGATGTCGAGTTGTTCCATAACAGAGATGGGAGTGCAGCATTAACATTCGCTGATTTTTTTTCCCCTGAAGTTGAACAATACCTTGATATGTTGCAAGCCTACCAGTACGCACAAGATGAGATTCTTCCCACCATCCAAAAAACAGGCATCGAAAATATAACCGAAGCGCAATTCTTTGAGTGGTTATTTGCAATTCACCACCGCATTGGAAAAAGTTTACTACTGTCTATGGAAGCAAAATCTGGCGAATACACAAAAGAAGATGTAGATCGGTGGCAACAAACTACAGTCGCAGTGCCAGATGTCATGAACTTTATTAATGACCTCCGTACTGATGATAAGGCGGTTGCTTCATTTGTTACTTCGTACTCAAAAAAATACAACCTAAGCGAAAGCACCTGCTTAAGCTTTGCTAACATGACAAAGCGTTATCATGATGAATTTCTGAAGGAATGGCCCATATTTAAAATAATGCCAGGCAAAAATTTTGAAATAGTGAAAAATACCCTAGAAAAGTTGAAACGGGCGGCATTTAATAACAATTTATCTGCAACAGAACAACAAGAGCTTAATAAAATCTTGATTTTTTGCATGCCGGCAGAAAAAATTCCACAAGCAATGAAAGAATATGTAAAAGAAACCCTAAATCAATGGCGCACTTTGAAGACTACTCAGGATTTAAATGAACAAGCCAAGATTATTGCAGAAATTTTTTATAAACTTACTCATATTCACCCCTTCGCTAATGGTAATGGTCGTACCGCAACGTGTTTAATCAATATAATCCTTAAATCTATAGGTTTACCAGATATTATTCTCAGATATCCTGGTGAGCGTAATCAACCCTCCAATGAGTATGAAAAAGCAATGAGGGACATTATGTATACCAGAGAACCCTTTGCTAAACATATTGTCAATTGTATTAATAGAGCTCAAATCGCTCCGTTTCATGATAATACCTTAGCTCAGTTAGTAGAACAAAAAGTTCTGGCACTCTTGGGTTATCGTGATTTGTTGAAAAATCCTACTTTTAACAATAATAAATTCATGAGTGAACTTAGCAGGATACGGGTTCCGGGCTATTCGACTTCAAAAGAAACTATGGAGAACAGTCTAATTCTTTATACTGAAGTACGAAAATTTGTGGAAAAGACCAAACAAAACCTGGCAAGGCCTGCCAGCGCACCAGTTGCCACCTTCACTCTCACTACGAATCCCTTTACGCTTTATAAAGATGCAATAAAAATGTATCGCGAGCAACAATACGCTCCTGCAATCCAGGGATTGAAAAAAGCGATTGAAGAGTTCCAGAAAAAAACCGGCGCATTCTCTATTGAAATTGCAAACTGCTATTCCACTTTAACCTCTGCTTATAGAGACCAAAAAGAATATGATTTAGCTTTAGAGACTGCCGAACAAGCATTGATTTGTTACGATGAATTGAAAAGAAGTGATAATCAGTCTGTTATGGTAAAATACTCTGAATGTTTAAGCTTAGCGCAAAAAGAAACTAAACCCTTATACGATTTAGCTGTTAGCAATTATACTGCTAAGCATTACTCTATGGCTTTAGCCAAGTTAAACTACTGCATTCAACAATGGGCAGACAAACCACAACATCAAAACTCTTTAGCAATGTGCTATTCAACCTTAGCCTCTTGTCAGCGAGAACTTGGCGCTATTGAGGATGCATTAAACTCTTGCGAACATGCTCTTAAAATATGTTCTACGAGTATCAGAGCAGGTATTGAAACGAAACAAGCAGGGTTATTGTTATTAAAAGAACAGCAATCCGTTGCTAGTAAAAGCTTATGAGTCTTTTTTTCTAACCCTATTGGTTTTATCGGGATATAGGCTTATGAAATCCATGACTTTTAAGGACCGATTGAATAAAAGCTGCTTTTTTATCCGTATAAAGCTCCCGATCCGTAGGGTGGGATTGCGATAATTGTAATTTAAGGGCTTCGTATTGCATGCGAATTTTTTCATCCTGACGTAGAATATCTCTAAATAATACTCTATGTTCGATAGTATCATTGTTTGCATGCACAATATGAATATGGTGAGTTCTTGCCTCTCCATAAGGTGGCATGCCTTTGAAAAATCGCAAATGCTCTTTATCCGGATTATCTGCCCAATACAAATATCCCAAGGATTCCAAAGGAGAAACCCATTGTTCTAATTCTGCTGTCAATGGCACTGTAATGAAAATATCAATAATTGGCTTGCTTGAAAGTTCGGGCACCGCAGTACTGCCTATGTGCTCGATTGCACAATAGGGTAAATCGCGGGCAATTGTCTTAATTGCTTTAATTTCCGCCTCAGCCAATTTAGGCCAAGCAGCATTATAAGGTTGAATGATAATACTGTCTTCGGCCTTTAATTGCTTTTCACGAGCTGTTCCTGTTAGATAATCAATCATTTGCACAAAGGATCTTTTAGCATCGACATAGTTTTCAATATCAAAGGTAAATACCTCTGCCAAACAACATTTTAAAACAGAATATGCCTGGGCATAATTTTTATGCGTACGCATAAAATCCCTGAAAGCAACATGTCGTTGAATTTCACTGGATCCCTGTTCAAACAAATGAATATTATGGGTTCTCTGCGTTTTCGATTTCCAATAAAAACGTCGACCAGCAATGCCGTACTCACCCATGCACACATAATTCAAAGCTTCAAATTGGGAGTTTAAAGCATCTACGAGTGTAATATCTTTAACAACAGGAAGAATATCGACTATAGGCTTGGCGTAAATATCAGGAATTGCCGTGCTACCGATATGATAAACTTCAATGCAGTTGGTGCCTAAAATGCTTTTAATTTCCGCAGCAGATGCATCAAATAACTGTAACCACTGCGGATTTGGCTTTGTTAACTCAACGCATCTTATTTTTTCATCAGGATCTATCATGTTTATTTATCTTAATACTCATTTAAAAAGTCACGCCTACGTACTGCCATTAAGTTAAGACTTTACGTCATCCTGAACCTAGTCCGTCATCCTGAACCTAGTCCATCATCCTGAACCTAGTCCATCATCCTGAACGCAGTCCGTCATCCTGAACCTAGTCCGTCATCCTGAACCTAGTCCGTCATCCTGAACCTAGTCCGTCATCCTGAACCTAGTCCGTCATCCTGAACGCAGTGAAGGATCTCCTGAAACTGGCCCGGTGCCACTTTCGGAGATCCCTCGTTGCACTCGGGATGACGTACTGCATTCATGACGACGTACTGCATTCATGACGACGTACTGCATTCATGATGACAGACTGCATTCATGATGCCAGACTGCATTCATGATGACGGACTGCATTCATGATGACAGACTGCATTCATGATGACAGACTGCATTCATGATGACAGACTGCATTCATGATGCCAGACTGCATTCATGATGACAGACTGCATTCATGATGCCAGACTGCATTCATGATGACGCAAAGTCTTAACTTAATGGCAGCACCCCGCCTGTGCGGGGACGAGATTCTCGAGATATACTCTTACCAACCTACCCATTAAACAGAAATACGAGCACCTAAAGAACCCATATTATAATATTGAGCTCCAAAAACTGAATTCCAACTACTTGTTGGTACGTGTTGTGGATAAATAGTAGAACCAAATGTGAAACTACTTTGCGCTACATAAAGCCAACGGTATTCAGCAAAAACGCTAAAATGTTCGGTGAAGTCAAAATTTAACCCAACTTTGGTTTGAGCTGCAAAAGTTGCAACAGTATTGCTTGGATTACCGTTAAAATGGTTCACACCTTCCTCAACTGGAAATACTTGCGTTGCGTCTGCATCGGAAATAGATAAAATAGCTGCTCCGATACCTCCACCCAAATAAGGATGCCATCTAGTATAATTAGCAGGAGTAAGGTTTAAAACAAAATTGCCAAGAGCAACACCAGAACTCAATGGATAGGTAGTTTCAAAATTATGCATTGGAAGCAAAAATGACTCGTTACTTATCTCATGACTGGTAAACGTGCTTTGACCTAAATAATATCCCTCTAATTCAACTGCAGGAGATAAACCAAATTGAGAATTTAAAAATAGTTCACTCCATTGATAACCAACCTGTCCACCAATCATGCCTACACTTCGACTATCTGTTTGACCAAACAGATTTATGTCTAAAGGACCTAAGAAAGGAGGATTAATTTCGGAGAAAAAAGCAACTCCATATACGTTAACATCTACATTATTTGATGCTCCGCCACCACCAAAAACACCAAAATACACTTTTTCAGGTGCGGTGACTTGAGTTGGACCCATTGCACCTGCTTGTAGGTCAGTACCTGTTAATGCTAACAAAATACCTAATGCCGATACCGAATAAGGTACTGCCCTGCTTTTACTAATTAATTTCATTAGATTCCATCCTATAAGAGTTTCAATCAGAGTATGACTCTACATAATTAAAAATTGAAAATCAATAAAGCATTAGGATGTGGTTACAATTCAATTTTCTACGTCCGAAGTAGACCCTGAAAAAATAAATTGTAAACACATCCTAAAAAGTAACCACAGAACGAATGGATTCGCCCTTATGCATTAAATCAAAAGCATCATTAATTTTTTCAATTGGTAAAACATGAGTAATTAAATCGTCGATATTTATTTTACCATCCATATACCAATCAACAATTTTGGGTACGTCGGTGCGTCCGCGCGCACCGCCAAAGGCTGATCCCTTCCATACTCTGCCTGTCACTAATTGAAAGGGTCGGGTAGCAATTTCTTGGCCAGCCCCTGCTACTCCAATGATCGTAGAAACGCCCCAGCCTTTGTGACAACATTCAAGAGCGGCTCGCATCAAATCAACCTTACCTACACATTCAAAACTGTAATCAGCACCACCTTTAGTAAGTTCAACAATATGAGCAACTAAATCGGTACCAACTTCTTTGGGATTTACAAAGTCTGTCATTCCCATTTTTTGCGCCAGCTGTTGTCGTGCAGGATTGATATCAACTCCTATAATCTGCTCCGCACCAACCATACGCGCACCTTGAATCACGTTTAAACCAATACCGCCCAAACCAAAGACTACAACTTTCGATCCAGGAGTAACTTTTGCGGTATAAATAACAGCACCAATGCCCGTTGTTACACCACAACCGATGTAACATACTTTCTCAAAAGGCGCATCTTTATTAATTTTGGCTAAAGCAATTTCAGGCAATACCGTGTAATTGGCAAAAGTGGAAGTACCCATGTAATGAAATAACTTAGTACCGTTAAGGCTAAATCTACTGGTTCCATCAGGCATAAGACCCTTACCTTGAGTTGCTCTTATCGCTTGGCAAAGATTAGTTTTTTGCGAAAGACAATACTCGCACTGACGGCACTCAGGGGTATATAAGGGGATAACATGATCGCCTGGTTTTAGACTAGTAACACCGGCACCAACTTCAACAACAACACCCGCCCCCTCATGTCCTAAAATAGCAGGAAAAATACCTTCTGGATCTGCTCCTGATAAAGTAAATGCATCCGTATGACACACACCACTTGCTTTAATTTCCACAAGCACTTCACCTGCTTGCGGTCCTTGTAGATCAACCATTTCAATAACTAAAGGTTTATTTGTTTCATAAGCCACTGCTGCTTTGATTTGCATTTATAATTTCCAATTTAAATATTGGTGTTATATTAGCACTTATTAAGAAATATAAGATAGGTTATTTATAGTGCCGTCCCCGCCTGTGCGAGGACGACACTCTCAAGATATATTCTTAGCCTGGCGGCTACAAGACTAAAGCTCAACCTCCGAGATGTACTTGCTAGAGAAAACCCATTTTGGTAGTTACACTCTCTTGCATTGATGTTTTATGCTGAACTTCTTCAATAGTTACTTCAAGCTTTGCAATTCTGGCTGCTCGTAGAAAATGCTGGAACATACCTTCATTATTTTCATCTAAACGGATTGTGATAGGAGTAGCCCCCTCTTCCAAACCCGCTTGAATTGAAAGCCTGTCTGCTATTTGGCTTAAGATTTTCATGCCATACAAAATCATTTCTTGACCATTTGCAGGCGACAAAGTAAATATAGTATCTAATTTGACTGTCTTATTTTCAATCTTGTACAGTAAAAAAGCCTGAGGAATTCCTTGATACGACACTACAATACCCTGAGTTTCCTCATTCATCATTTTACTGGCAATAAGGTCTAAATTTTTATAAGCACTTTGCTTTAATATAAATTTAGAGTTTTGCATAAAAATAGCCTGGAGATTTGCGCGTCCAAAAATATCGAGTGATTCGTGTAAAAAATCCTGATTTGTTATCGGTTTATTCAAATATACACTTGGAGGAACAAATAAATGTTCCGGGATTGGTCGGGCAATATAATTAAAAGGATAATCAGAAAACTCATTGCTATGAAAATGAGGATTTATTGAATTACCCAGGCGATCAAATTTTAGAGTTGAAAACTCCAGCCGAATGAAGGTGCGATTAACATCTTCTTGTGTTTGGGTTGAAGTGTGAACGGAATAAGCATTCATCAATACAATATCAAATAGTTTAATACTAATGGTTCTAGACTCATCACTTAATGCTCTGAAAATCGCGAAAAAATGATGTATTTTTGGATCATACGCATTCATATCAAATTGTTGGGTATAGAACATCGTAGGAATTTCATCCGTTATCAAATAAGCATGATCGATTAACTGCGATCCAGGATTATCTCTATCTCTCGGTATACCATCAACATGTGGTCCTGGAACTCTTTGCGATTTAGCTCGCGGTACCAAACCTTTCTCAACCGTTAAATAGGCGTATAAATTATTCCATCCAGGATTAATTGACGATTCAAAATTGAAAATTTGTTGCAGTTCATCCAAGAAGTGCTGGTATTCTGATGGAATTCTAATATCACTACCTGGTAACTTGATTGGTAAATGAAGACATCTTGGCGCATTGTGGTTCGAAAAGCGTTCTTTATTTTTCGTTGTACCGATAGTAACTGGTGTATGAACCCGTTTCGAAAACTCGGACTTATCCCATAATTTCCCTATACTATCTATAACCGCCTCATTTTTCATAGTGTGCTCAATCGCAATCGTTTGTGGTACAAGACCAACATATTGCGATGAAAACTCAGGAACAGATGCTCTATTATTGTTATGCACTGCTGTTATATTTTTTACTAAAACCTGTTTCACAAAACTTTGCAGCACTTCGGGATACTGACCAAATACATTGTTATAGCTTCTTAATGGTTTTTCACCGACATAATCGGAGATAAAAACACCTAGATCAATATGCAGATTCGTGTCGGGATTCGTTTTGAGATGGTTCTGTATGGCTTTTAATATATAAAAAGTTTCAACATCAACAGTCGACGCGCCCTTTTCTTTTTCTTTAGCTAACCAACTAAACGTTTCCACAAATATTGTTGGTACGTGCAAATGGATGTTGTCACTTGATGCGCCCAAGGAAACCTGTTCCCCTGAATAATGTCTGGAGCGCTGAACAGGGATTCTTGCGCCAATTTCAGGTAATGTATCGCGTAGCATACTTGGAATATAACCAGCTGCACTGCCAGAAAATGATCTTCCCTCGAGTAGCCGTACACCTTGTTTAAGAGATATACTCTCATCAACAAGGAGTCGAAATGGTAAGAAATGTTTACACAAAAGAGTTCAAAA
>JBAZRP010000048.1:0-20169 GCA_041662885.1 Legionella sp. | reverse complement strand
CAAAAGGCTTTAGATCCAGCAAGTTTGCTAGACCCTCATCCGCCCTACGGGCACCTTCTCCCCGAGGGGAGAAGGGAGTATCTTTAGTTTAAAATTTATTCTTTCTCTTCTTTCTTTTCTTCAGTCCAGCCTACGTTTGCTATTGCCGCGTGTCGCTCCCTTCTCCCGCCTGCGGGAGAAGGTGCCCCAAAGGGGCGGATGAGGGTAGTGAAGGGGGCAAAAGGCTTTAGATCCAGCAAGTTTGCTAGACCCTCATCCGCCCTACGGGCACTTTCTCCCCGAGCGGAGAAGGGAGTATCTTTAGTTTAAAATTTATTCTTTCTCTTCTTTTTTTACTTCAGCTTCTTTCTTTGCTTCAGCAACTTCTTCTTTGGATTCTTTAACTACTTCAGCATTAGCACGCTTTTCTTTATAGTCATGAATTATCTCATCCACACTAGCCTTTATTCCCTTGAACAGTTTGCCGGTCATAGAACTAAGTTCTTGAAGATCCGGTAGTTTGGACTTAAAATCGCTCATAATTTGCTCCCTTATGTTGTACTATAATTATATACCATTTTGCAAAGTTTATCCCCAAGGATGCAGAATTCGCATTGCTGGTTTAAGTAACTTGTTAATTAAAGACATTTTCGGCTTAATACTTAATTTAAACGCTTGATGCGTTACCATTTTATTGATTAAATATTCATCACTAGTCAACAACCTATCAACTAATTTAAGCGCAAAAGCATCACTAGCCAACCAATGTTCTCCAGTTGCTACCTTTTCTATATCTAAATTACTACGATTTGTAAGTACGTAGTTTCTAAATTGGGTATGAATTTTCTCCAAATCCTCCTGGAACTTTTTTCTACCAGCAGGAGTATTTTCACCAAATAAGGTTAAGGTGCGTTTATATTCTCCTGCAGTTAATAATTCGACATCAATATCATTGTTTTTCAGCCACTTATGAAAATTAGGAATTTGTGCAACAACACCAATGGAACCAATAATGGCAAAGGGTGCTGCAATAATCGTATTAGCCACACAGGCCATTAAATAACCGCCGCTGGCAGCAACTTTATCAATACAAACTGTGAGTGGAATAGATGTGTCGCGAATACGTTGTAGTTGTGCTGCAGCCAAACCGTATCCATTTACAGAACCGCCCGGGCTCTCTAATTTGATAAGCACTTCATCATTTTTCTCAGCAATGGATAAAACTGCTGTGACCTCTTCACGTAATTGCTCCACTTGAGATGCTTTCATGTCGCCGTCAAATTCAATAACATACAGAGTAGGCTTTTTTTCTTTGGATTTTTTGGGTTTAGGAAGTTTGTCTTTAAGAATAGTTTTATGCATCAAAGATTTTACATCAGAGTATTCTTCGTTTAATGACTTAATTTCCATTTTGGGCTTTGGTTTATGATTGATAGCAAACACACCTGCAACAACCATTAAAATTGCAATTACTATCGTTATTGACTTTAGCAAAAATAAACCATATTGACTTAAAAATTCCATTGTAACCCTTACAAATAATAAAGTGTTATTATGTCTTTCACAGCCTTTTGAGGCAAGACCTTTAATACAGAATGAATATACGTTTTATGTTAGAACTTATCGACCTCACGTTTGATTATCAGGAAGAACCCTTGCTGAATAAGATCGGTTTGCAGGTTTCTGCTGGCGATTTAGTGCATTTGCGCGGGGCTAATGGCTCAGGTAAAACTACTTTGCTTAAATTAATCGCGGGTTTGTATCAGCCTCATGAGGGCGAGATTCGATTTTTAGGACAGACGATAAACAAAAATTTGGCTGTTTATCAAAGACAATTGTGTTTTGTAGGCCATAAGACGGGTATTAACCCTTATTTAACTCTGTTGGAAAATTGCCGATTCGATACTCATTACGATAACAGAGATCTCCAGCAACTGGCAGCGGTATTTGATTTGCAAAAATACAGTCATAAAATGACGGGTTTATTATCCGCTGGTCAAAGACGGCAGGTTGGTCTTTTACGACTTTGGATGACTAAGGCTGTTTTATGGTTGCTTGATGAACCTTTAGTTGCTTTGGATGAAAAGGCTATTGTTGTGTTAATGAATCGTATCAAAGAACATCGCCAACAAGGTGGAGCAGTGATTTTAAGCTCCCACCAAAGTTTGCCTTTACCGTCAAATGAATATCAGGAGTATTTGTTGTGAAGTATCTCTTATCCTCCTCTAAACCCTACGTAGCGCGGCTTGTCCGCGGTATCCATGGGCTTTTTAGATACCTCGGACAAGCCGCGCTACGTAGGCATTTTTGTGGTATGGGTATTTTATTGGATTTGATGAAATGAATTGTTTTTTTACTCAATTTAAACGCGAACTATTAATTCAAGTCCGACAAATTCGTTATTTAATTAATTCCTGCTTGTTTTATTTAATGCTCTTGTTTTTTTTCCCACTCACTATGCGCCCGGAAGTTACTTTAATGCACAGTATCGCCCCAGGATTGATCTGGATGGCGATGTTGCTTTCTTTATTATTGTCCGCAGAGCGTTTATTTACCCAAGATTACGAACATGGGGTTATTGAGCAATGGCTGGTTAGCGGACGCTCTTTGACTACTTTAATAAGCGCTAAAGTCTTGGCACACTGGTTATTTAATTTAATTCCTTTATTAATTTTATGTCCGGTAGTGGCTATTTTATTCTCTTTAAGTGTTTGGGAAATGCTGATTTTAGTTCTTAGTCTGATTTGTGGGACACCTGCGGTCTTATTTCTTTGTGCCCTTGCCGCAGCCTTTGGTGTTGGATTACGCCAAAAAGGTGCCTTAATGGGGCTGATTTTATTGCCTTTGACAGTCCCAGTACTTATTTTTGGCAGCGGAACTTTGACCATTGCTATGCAAGGCTTACCGGCGAGTCCTTATTTGGCATTATTATTGGCAATGTCCCTTCTTGCCCTGGGATTTCTGCCTTATGCGATTGCGGCCGTAATTCGGATTAGCCTTGTTGATTAAGGCATGGTAAAATCAAGCTCTTTTTCTGGTTGAATAGTTTCCTATGTGGAAGTTCTTATATCAATTGGCGTCGCCAAAATCGTTTTACATGCTTGCTGGGAGGATAATTCCCTGGCTTGCATTTTGTGCTTTGCTCACGCTAAGTATCGGTCTTATTTGGGGTTTAGTTTTTGCGCCCCCCGATTATCAGCAGGGTGAGGCTTATCGAATTATTTATATACATGTCCCAGCTGCCTTTTTATCTATGGCTTTGTATGCTTGGATGGGTTTTTTGTCCGTATTATTATTAGTTTGGCGGATTAAATTGGCCGGACTTCTTATTAGACTAGTTGCGCAACTTGGTGCCTGCATGACTTTTTTGGCCTTGGTCACCGGCAGTATCTGGGGTAAGCCAATGTGGGGTACTTGGTGGGTGTGGGATGCGCGTTTGACTTCTGAGCTGGTGCTGCTCTTGCTTTATTTGGCCATATTGGCAACTTATCAGGCGGTTAATTCAAGAGAAGATGGCGATAAAATAATCGCTATTTTAACTTTAGTGGGCTTAATCGACCTACCCATTATTCATTATTCAGTATATTGGTGGAATACTTTGCATCAAGGTGCGACTTTATCGGCTATTGCCAAGCCTAAAATCGCAACCTCCATGTTGTATCCCTTGTTATTCAGTCTGCTAGGATTCTTTTTGTACAGTTTGTGGCTGATTTTAGAAAAAGCGCGTTCCGAAGTTTTGTTTCGAGAACGAAGACAATCCTGGGTTAAAACTTTATTTGAAAATGGTGAAGCATGAGTCAATTGCTAACATGGTTTAATATGGGTGGTTACGCCCTTTATGTTTGGCCTGCTTATGGTTTGGCATTAGGACTTTTAGTTATGAATTTCATAATGGTTAAACAGCAAAAGATGAGTATTCGTCGTAAATTACAGCAATGGTTTAAGGAATAATTTAATGATTCTTGCGCGTAAACAGAAATTGCTAAAAATCATGTTTCTGTTACTGATCCTGACAACAGCTACTGCCTTGGTTTTGTATGCTTTACGGCAAAATATTAGCCTTTTTTATACTCCAAGCCAGATTGTTGTAGGTGAGGCGCCAATGAATAAATCCATTCGTGTCGGTGGTATGGTGGAAAAGGGTAGCATTATTCGTTCAACAAAGAGTTTAGATGTGGAATTTAAAATTACCGATTTTGAAAAAACGATTACCGTTCATTATACGGGCATTCTCCCCGATTTATTTCGTGATGGTCAGGGCATCGTAGCACAAGGGCAAGTTGATGCAAAAAAGACATTTATTGCTAGCACTGTTTTAGCGAAACATGATGCTAATTATATGCCTCCTGAAGTTAAGGCCGCATTAGCCAAGAAGGTGCGTACATGATTCCTGAAATTGGTTTGTTTGCTTTAATTCTAGCTTTAATTGTTTCTTGTCTTGTGGTTGTCGTGCCAACAATTGGTTTGCGCAGCAAACGTATTGATTTAATGGATAGTGCAAAATACTACGTTGGTTTGCAATTTTTATTATTGGCTTTAGCCTATGGCTGTTTAACCTTATGTTTTTTGCAAGATGATTTCTCGGTAAGTTATGTGATTAGTAATTCCAGTATTTCTCTACCTTGGTTTTATAAACTATGTGCTGTTTGGGGAGGGCATGAAGGGTCCATGTTGCTCTGGGTATGCATATTAAGTTTTTGGATGATCTTGGTGGCTTTTTGGGGATCTAGTTTAGATAGAGAAATGCATACGCGCATTTTAGTGGTTTTGGGTTTTTTAAGCATAGGCTTTATTTTATTTTTATTATCGACGTCTAATCCATTTTTGCGCCAATTTCAAATACTGCATTCCCAAGGACGTGATTTAAATCCTTTATTACAAGATCCTGGATTTTTGTTTCATCCACCTATGTTGTATATGGGGTATGTTGGATTTTCGGTAGCTTTTGCTTTCGCCATTGCAGCTTTATGGTCTGGCACTGTTGAATCTTCCTGGTCCAAATGGACGCGCCCATGGACTTTGGCTGCTTGGTGTTGTTTAACTGCTGGTATTACTTTAGGCAGTTGGTGGGCTTATAGGGAATTGGGTTGGGGTGGTTGGTGGTTTTGGGATCCGGTTGAAAATGCTTCTTTTATGCCTTGGTTAGCAGGTACTGCTTTGATTCATTCTTTAGCAGTAACCGAACAGCGCCAACAGTTTAAGGCTTGGACCATGTTGTTGGCAATTACTGCCTTTTCTTTAAGTTTGATTGGTACCTTTTTAGTGCGTTCAGGCGTACTCACTTCCGTGCATGCATTTGCTGTTGATCCCGAGCGCGGCTTATTTATTTTAGGATTTTTAATAGTAGTGATTGGTGGTTCTTTGCTTTTATTTTTACTGCGATCGCAAACCCTGCAGACCCAAAGTTCACCTTCTCCTGTGTCTAGAGAAAGTGCCTTATTACTAAATAACGTGTTTTTGGTCGTTATTATGTTGACAGTTTTGATGGGCACTTTATATCCTTTATTAGTCGATGGTTTGGGTTTAGGTAAACTGTCAGTAGGTGCCCCTTACTTTAATGCTGTTTTTGTACCCCTGATGATGCCCATGTTAGTCTTAATGGGAATTGGTATTCACGTTCGCTGGGATAGTGATTCCTGGCAGACTTTATTTGCAAAACTAAATAAACAATTGATGTTTAGTATTTTATTGCCAGTGGTATTGCTTCTAGGTGCGCAAAAAGAATTTGTTTTATCGGCTTATTTGGGATTGGTTTTAGCGACATGGGTTGTTTTGAGTTCGCAAATGGCTTTATCAAAGCGAATTCGAGAAAGAGGATGGACTGGAATAGGGCAAGCGTATTGGGGAATGCTTATTGCACATTGTGGTGTGGCTGTTGCGGTTATTGGAGTCGCAATTTCTACTGCCTATGGTATTCAAGATGATGTGAAAATGGCACCTCATGATACGATTAAAATAGCAGGTTATTCGATTCAATTTAATTCAGAGTCGGCTTTAAGGGGACCTAATTATACTGGAACGCGTGCGCATTTTACTATTGACTACCAGGGTAAATCCAAACAGATAGATCCAGAAAAACGATTATATACTGTGGGGCAAATGGCCATGACGGATGCTGCTATTGATGTCAGTCCTTTTAGAGATATTTATCTTGCTTTAGGTGAGCCTTTGGCTCAAGGTGCATGGTCGGTACGAGTGTATTATAAACCTTTTGTTCGCTGGATTTGGTCTGGTGGCTTTATGATTTTATTGGGTGGCTTGTTAGCCTTGACGGATAGAAGATATTACAAAAAAATGAAAAATAAACTGGGGCAATTACAATGAAAAGAATGAGTTGGCGTCTTATTCCTATTGGTGTATTTCTTATTATTTGTTTGTTTTTGTGGCGTGGTTTGGATTTAGACCCACATCAGTTACCTTCGGTAAAAGTAGGTAAAAAAATTCCTCAATTTAATCTGACACAGTTGAATAATCCTAAGCAGCAATTTAGTTCCGAGCATTTATTGCATCAAGTTGCTTTATTAAATGTATGGGCAAGCTGGTGTGAGGCTTGTGTTGAAGAACAGGACTTTTTGGTGGAATTAGCTTATGAAGGGGTACCGATTTATGGAATTAATTATAAAGATAATTCAGAACAAGCATTATTATGGTTAGAACAATGGGGAAATCCGTATTTATTAATTGGTAAAGATGTGGATGGCAAGCTTGCCATTGATCTTGGTGTTTATGGTGCGCCTGAGACTTTTGTGGTTGATAAGAAAGGTGTAATTCGTTACCGTCACGTAGGAATTATTACACCAAGAGATTGGAAGCGGGTTATTAATCCTTTGATGAATAAGTTGGAGCAAGAAGGATGAGGCGAGTAGTTTTAAGCGTAATTTTAATAATCCTCACGCAATCGGCACTTGCTAATTCATTGTATCCTTTTGATAGTTTAAAACAGGAAGTACAATTCCAACATTTATTAAAAGATTTGCGTTGTTTGGTTTGTCAAAATCAAGATTTGGCGGATTCTAATGCACCTTTAGCTAAAGATTTGCGTGATCAAGTGTACTTGATGGTGCAAGATGGTAAGACCGATAGTGAAATTAATGAGTATCTTACCGACAGATACGGTGATTTTATTTTGTTTAAACCGCCGGTAAAAGCCATTACTTATTTATTGTGGTTTGGTCCTTTTGTATTTTTAGTTTTAGGGTTTGTTATTTTTTGGCGAACTAGTTTTAAGCGAGTTGTTTATGAGTGAATGGTCTTTGCTGAGTATTTTACTAGTTTTTATGGTTATTTTTAGTGTCCTGGTTATCTATCCTTTAAGAAAAAATAAAACCGTAACTATTTTGTTGCTACCCTTGATATTTATTTTAACTGCCTTGGGCTACAGTAATTGGGGTGGTTTTTTATTATGGCAAGAAGCCATGCATCAGGCTCATGCGAGGAAAATAGCTGAACAAATGCTGCGTTCTATCCATAGTCCTCAGGATTTAATTGATCAATTACGGGCAAAATTAGATGATACGCCTGCTAGTGCGAAAGGCTGGTATCTTTTGGGTCGTCTCTACATAAGTCAAGACGATAAGAAACATGCAGATGAAGCTTTTGGGAAGGCTCAAAGTTTGGGCTATTCGATGTCATCTGAATAAAAATCTAAAAAAGAAGTAGGTTGGGCCTTGGCCCAACCTACGCTCGCTAATTGTTCCTCACATTTTTAAATCAATAGGTGACTTCGGCATCAACCTCTCCAGCAAATCCGCAGTACGAGTACTAAATTTACCTTCCGTAACCCTCGGATACGCTTTTTTCACCGCAGCTATTGCTTCAGCAACAGGTTTTGATTCAGCTTCAATTAAAAGTGTATTCAAAGCATCTATTTTGATTTGTTTCACATCTTTATTAAATGCCCAGCAACTAATTATTTCACTTTGTAATTTTTCTATTGTTTCGTGAATGTCCTCTTGCTGTTTTGTGCTTAAATTAGATTTTGTTTTAATTTCTGGCGATTTGCAGGACTTAACTTTTTTATCATCGTGGAAGAAAGAAGCAGGACTTAAGATTTTTGAAGTAGTTGTTTCTTTTCCTACACCTGCACCAGAGTCGGGACTTGGAACTCTGATGGTGTTTTTACTGAAATCAGTCACGTGGTTCTGTCCTGTTATCTTGGTGATTTCAGGAGTTGCCGCTTTATTATTCTCCCCACCACGTGGTGTTCTTGGTGTTTTGATGCGTTCTGGAGTATGTGCTTTAGTTGAGTCTATGTGCTCTTGTACCGGTACTGTATTTATTTCCGGAGAATTAGCACGATGACCTTTATGTTGATGATCTGCTTCGGTTGCTATATGCACATGTTCGTGTTTTTCTACATGTTTTGGAGTATTCACTCTGCTGGCACTACCTCCTCCAGTAGATTTAGGAGTAGTTGCCACAGAAATATCTGGCTCATTTTCTGCAACTGAAATAACGTCCTTTTTAAAACATTCGATGACAGTCTCATATGCTAGTGGATTGAAGCCTCTACTATTCAAAGGTGCAGTAGACATAGATCCTATGAATTCTTCGAAGATAAATCTTTTTACATTTTTAGAGAAAGGATTATGGAATACTCCTTGTTCTTTACCATCCTTCCATGTGGCTCCGATATCATAATGACCGTAAATTACATCGGTATGAGAAGGATTATGCAAGGCGCATAGTTTGCCTTCGCGCGTTAAATGGTCAGCAAGAGCTATTATGTCTTTATTCGCTTTAACAATATTTCCAGGGGTATTTTCTTCTAATAAATTATCAAATAATTCAGATTCAGATCCAGGGTGGTAGATAATATTTAATTCTTTGTACGCTTCTTCCTGAGCAACTTTCATTAAAGCATTAAAATAAATTTTGGCCTCGCCACCGGAATTTGTAAAACCAGTTGGTGGTAAAGCTATATATTCGTATTTTTCAGAAATAGTTGCCTGGAATAGGGTGCGAAACATACCTTCAATCAATTCAATCTGTTGTGGTTTTGTTAAAGCGCCTGCCAAGCCATCATTAAATTGTAAGCGCGGACTTGAAAGCAATAAAATTGCAGGATCGCCTGCGTTAATTTCTGCATCTTTAATTACCGTGGTAGATTTTTTTTCATTACTGAATTTTTTCGATTTACCTAAACTAGTTCCTACCAGTAAATCAATTTTTTGTGCGTGGCAGGCACCAACTGCAAGATTTTGCCAATGAATACCCGCTTCTTCAGACAGGCTCTTATCATTGCGTTCTACCAAGTTTAGTGCTTTTTGGTAGGTAACTTTAGAGAAAATTTGTGTATTAACATAGATTTTGGCGCTATCGACTAGTTCTTGTATGCGTTCTTTACTTATACTGAGTTTATAGCCTTTTTTTAAGGCATCATCCATATCAATAGGATAAGCTTCTTGGTTTTTTGCATGATGTTTGAATCCAAATCCTTTGATAAATACATCTTTATCGATGTGTACTTTTGGTGGTTGTGAGACATTATTTAACTGAATGGATAGATTGGTTTTTGGATCGGCTGAGCCTCCTAAGGCAGCTAAAAATTGTTGGGCTGGTTTTCTTTCAAAAGGAATATCTTGTGCTGATACTTCTGTATTATGTTCATCTAAGGCAGGAAAAGATTTTGAATAAACACCAATGGTTTGCTCAAGACGTGCTACTAATTTTTTTAGCTCTTCTAGATTCATGATGATATATCCTTATGTTTAGTCCCATTTTGTTCATAATTAGGTTATCTTATGCAATTTTTTATTTCAAGTAAGGGAAGTAGGTTGGGCCAAGGCCTATAGCTGTCAGGTCAAGAATATATCTCGAGAATGTCGTCCTCGCACAGGCGGGGATCCATCCATAAAGTGGCACTGTGCAAGTTTCAGGAGATCCTTCACTGCGTTCAGGATGACGTGGCAGTACTCAGGCGGGGAACCATCCATAAAGCGGCATAATACCCTAATAGAAATGAATCCCTGCCTGCATACCGCCACGTCATCCCGAGTGCAACGAGGGATCTCCGAAAGTGGGACTGTGCAAGTTTCAGGAGATCCTTCACTGCGTTCAGGATGACGTGGCAGTACTCAGGCGGGGAACCATCCATAAAGCGGCATAATACCCTAATAGAAATGAATCCCTGCCTGCGTACCGCCACGTCATCCCGAGTGCAACGAGGGATCTCCGAAAGTGGGACTGTGCAAGTTTCAGGAGATCACTGCGTTCAGGATGACGTGGCAGTACTCAGGTAGGGAACCATCCATAAAGTGGCATAATACCCTAATAGAAATGAATCCCTGCCTGCATACCGCCACGTCATCCCGAGTGCAACGAGGGATCTCCGAAAGTGGGACTGTGCAAGTTTCAGGGATCTTTCACTGCGTTCAGGATGACATGGCGGTACCCGGACTGCGTGGGGACGACACTGCGCTCGCAAAGACGTGGATTTAGCCTACTTCTTATTGAGATGAGGGTTTATAGAAAATTAAGAATTCAATACCTTAAGAAAATGTTCCCCATAATGAGTTAGCTTATGTTGACCAACGCCCGAAACATTAAGTAATTCTTCAGTATTTTTCGGTTGTAAGCGCACCATTTCGTGCAATGTTGCATCGCTAAAAATCATAAAAGGAGGTTTGTTTTCTTCATCGGCTAATTTTCTTCTTAAGCTCCGTAGTAGTTCAAATAGAGGACTATTGGTACTTGGTTTGCTAGCAGCACGATCTTTTGTTTTCTTTTTACTGCCTTTTAGATCATTGTTGGGAATAGTCAATGCAATTTGTTGTTCGCCCTTTAATAGAGGAATTGCTTTAGCCGTTAATTTTAAAACATTGTATTGATTAATATCTTGGAAACAATATTCCTGGTGAATTAATTGCCAAGCTAATTGTCGCCAATAATCGATTGTTTTATCTTTACCAATACCAAAGGTTGATAACTTATCATGATCTGCTTGTTTTATTTTATCTGAGTTAGAGCCGCGTAATACATCAATGGTATGAATCAAACCATAACTTTGACGCAGACGATAAATACAGGACAATAATTTTTGCGCATCTTCGGTGGCATCAGCTCTGGCAGGAGGAGAATCACAGACATCGCAAAAATTGCATTCCTTATCACAAGGTTCATCAAAATAGCGTAAGAGAATTTGTCGTCGACAATGAAAAGCTTCAGCAAAAGCTATCATGTGATTGAGTTTATTACTTTCAATGCGCTTTTGTTCTTCTTGGCTAATGTCATTAATCCAAGAACGAAGTCTGGCACTATCACCAGCATTGTACAGTAGTAATGCTTTGGCAGGTAAACCATCGCGTCCAGCGCGTCCAGTTTCTTGGTAGTAACTTTCAATGTTTTTTGGTAAATCATGGTGCACCACAAAACGCACATTTGGTTTATCTATACCCATGCCAAAAGCAACTGTTGCCACAACGATATCTATGCGATCGTAGCGAAATAAATTTTGTACTTCGCGCCGTTCTGCATGTTCTAAACCGGCATGGTAAGCCCGCGCTTTATAGCCACGCTCTTGCAGCTGCAGGGCTACTCGCTCTACCGCATCACGTGTACCACAATAGATAATTCCTGATTGTTGGTTTTCTGATTGTAAAAATTGATCGATTTGACTAATTGCCTGTGATTTAGGCACCACTTTGTAATGAATATTGGGCCGATTAAAAGAGGCTACATATTGTTGTGGTTTATAATTTAATTTTTCAATAATATCCTGGCGCGTTTGCTTATCAGCAGTAGCCGTTAAAGCGATAATGGGTATACCGGGAAAATGAGTTTTTAATATGCCTAAAGCTGCATATTCACGACGAAAATCATGTCCCCATTGCGAGATGCAATGCGCTTCATCGATAGCAAACAGGCTGATATTAATTTCTTCTAAACGTTGTAAAAAGGCCGGACTAATCAGTCGTTCCGGTGCAACATATATCAAATCTAATTCATCATTATGTAATTGAGCTAAAACTTGCCTACTTTCAGTATTATTTAAAGATGAATTGTAATAGGCTGCTCGCACCCCTTGTAATTTTAAGGCCGCAACTTGATCTTCCATCAAGGCGATTAAAGGCGATACAACTATGCCGACACCAGGGCGTACTATGGAGGGTATTTGATAGCATAAAGATTTACCCCCGCCCGTTGGCATCAAGACTAAAACATCACGTCCAGCAATGACGTCATTAATAATTTCTTCCTGAGGAGAGCGAAAGGAATCAAAACCGAAATAATCTTTTAAAACGGTTAAAGCATTTAAATTTGCGATGGATAGTTGCGCTAAAGTTTCCATGTGATTATTCTTAAGTATTATTGTGTTCACGGGCGCTGCGAATTCGCAATGGTAGCATTTTTTTTTAAAGAGTCATAAACAAATTTTAAGGATGGTTTATGAATTTTCAATTTACAGAAGAGCATATGGCTTTTCGGGATATGGCAGCAGAATTTGCGCTGAATAAACTCGCGCCTATGGCTGACAGTTGGGATGAAGACAGTCATTTTCCAGTTGATGTCTTGCGCGAAGCGGCGGCTTTAGGTATGGCTGCTATGGTGGTTAAGGAAGATATTGGTGGTGCGGGATTAAGTCGCTTGGATGCGGCGTTAATTTTTGAACAGTTAGCAACGGGCTGTGTTAGTACTAGTGCTTATTTGTCCATTCATAATATGGTTGCTGCGGTAGTTGATAAGTATGCAGATCCAGAGCTTCGAGCCTTATGGGGCCCCAAATTAGCTTCCATGCAAACGATAGCCAGTTATTGTTTAACTGAGCCTGACTCAGGCTCTGATGCGGCTTCTTTGAAAACAAAAGCAGTACGTGATGGCGATTATTATATATTAAATGGTGCAAAAGCTTTCATATCAGGTGCTTCGGTCAGTGATGTATATTTATGTATGGTCCGTACCAGTGAAGACTTACATCGCGGCATTAGTTGTTTGTTGGTTGAAAAAAATACGCCGGGTTTAAGTTTTGGTAAATTAGAATCCAAAATGGGATGGCGCAGTCAGCCAACCTGTATGGTGTATTTTGAAAATTGCCACGTACCCGTTGCTAATCGGGTTGGTGAAGAAGGCAGAGGTTTTTCTATTGCCTTAAATGCGTTAAATGGTGGCCGCGTGAATATTGCCTCGTGTTCATTAGGTGGGGCGCTTGCTTGTTTGCGTATGACGCAAAAATACATGCACGAACGCAAACAATTTGATAAGCCTCTCGCCCATATTCAAGCATTACGTTTTTATTTTGCTGATATGTTAACCGATTATGAAACAGCGCGTATGATGGTTTATCGAGCTGCTAGTGCTTTAGATACTAATGATTCTAAAGCACCCATGCTCTGTGCCATGGCCAAACGTTTTGCAACTGATGTGGCTTTTCGTATTTGTGATAAAGCCATGCAAATACATGGCGGTTATGGTTATTTACGCGATTATCAAATTGAGCGTATTTTTAGGGACTTGCGTGTGCACCAAATTCTTGAAGGTACTAATGAAATTATGCGCGAAATTATTGCTAAAGTGAGTCTCGATATGGAAGGAGTGATTGGATGAGTAATGTAGAACAAGATTTAGATGCCAATGGCATATTAACGTTGACTTTGAATCGACCTGATAAATTAAATGCTATGAATGCTGATGTTTTGGATGAGTTGGCACTGGCATTTACTGCAGCTAAAAATAATCCTAAAGTAAAAGCTTTAATAATTACCGGTACTGGTAAAGCATTTTGTGCAGGTGCAGATATTAATAAATTAGCGGAATGTACTGCGCAAACCGGCTATGAATTTGCCTGCCATGGCCAAAATGTGTTCCGTCTGTTAGAAACTATAGGAAAACCATCTTTAGCGGCTGTGAATGGTTTTGCCTTTGGCGGTGGTTGTGAGTTAGCTATTTCAACCAGTATGCGAATTGCCTCTAAAAATGCTTCATTTGGTCAACCAGAAGTAAAATTGGGAGTTATTCCAGGTTATGGCGGTACCCAACGTTTAGCGCGTTTGATTGGCAAAGGTAGGGCAATGGATTTATGTCTGACCGGTCGTTTTATCAATGCAGAAACAGCTTTGAATTGGGGCTTGGTGTCGGAAGTGGTAGAAGCGGATGCCTTATTAGATCAATCGAAAACAATTCTAAAAGGTATTTTAACTATGGCGCCTTTGGCAATTGCAGGGGTTTTGGAAGTTATTGATCATGGTTATGATATGTCATTGAACGACGCGCTGCATTTAGAGGCAGTTCATTTTGCTAAAATATGCGCCACTGCTGATAAACAAGAAGGAGTTTCAGCCTTTCTTGCAAAAAGACCTGCCGTTTTTAAAGGGGTATAATATGTTTGATGAAGTGCTGTTTGCCAAAAAGGATCATTTAGGCTTGGTTACCTTAAATCGTCCAGCGGCATTAAATGCTCTGACCTTGCCTATGATACAAGCGATGCAACAGCAATTATCAGAATGGGAGCAGGATCCATCGATTCATGCTGTTGTATTGATGGCAGCTCCTGGTAAAGCATTTTGCGCAGGTGGTGATATTCGTATGCTTTATCATGCGGGTAACACGCATATCCCCGAAAAAATGCAGTTTTTTTGGCATGAATACCGTTTGAATCACTTCATACAAAAGATGAGTAAACCCTATATTTCCCTAATTGATGGTATGGTTATGGGTGGTGGAGTAGGGGTCTCGTTACACGGCAGTCATCCCATTGCTAGTGAACGCTTAGTCTTTGCTATGCCTGAAACTGCTATTGGTTTTTTTCCTGATATTGGCGCCAGTTATTTATTAAATCGGTGTCCAGGTGCTCTGGGTATCTATTTGGCTTTATCCGGTAATCGTTTGGGACCACAAGAGGCTAAGACTGCAGGTTTAGTGAAACAAATTGTTGCCTCGGAACGCATGCCTGATTTACTTGAGACCTTAAGTAGAGCGGATTTGTCTACTAATGCGCATGCTCAAGTGGATGCCTGTATTAAAGAATTTCAATCTGCTACTGAAGCAGCCCACGCAGCGCCATTGATAGATACCTGTTTTGCACAGCCAAGTATGGAAATGATTTATGAAGCATTAAACGGTGTCGAAAGCGATTGGGGAAGTTCTATAAAGCAATTGCTAGAAAAAAAATCGCCTACTAGTTTGAAAGTTACCTTAGAACAATTACATAGAACTAAGAATTTATCCTTAGCCCAATGCCTGACAATAGATTATATTTTGGCAGAACAATTTATGAAGGGTCATGATTTTTATGAAGGAGTTAGGGCTTTGTTAATCGATAAAGACCAAAGTCCACAATGGGTTCCTGCGCGTTTGGAGCTGGTTTCTGATGTTATGGTTTTAGGGTATTTTGAGCAAGTGGGTGTGGCGTTGGAGTTATAAAACGCAAAACCGTCGTTGCTGTAGCGCTCGCAACGACAGAATAAAAAAGTACTTAATATTCCCTTAAGAATTGGTTACTATAATGCCAACATGGTTCTGTTTTATAAGTATATTTTATGGCTTTTACATTAATTTTATTAGGCACTGACCTTACTTTTTCTCCCGCTCCCAATGATTATTACCCAAAAGGAGAGAGTCTGAGTTTTATTGCCAGCTTGATTGAGGGAAAACCAGTCCTACCGCTAGAAGCTGCAAATCCTGCAACATTACAGCTAAATGAGGCAGTAACTGTAATTAATGGTCCAGATACTCTGGGCTATCAAGTATATAATAGAATTGCTCATGGTGTTTTGGCAGTTTTAGAAGCCTTTGCGCGTGGTGAAAAAAATATCAATATTGTTGGCTTCAGTCGGGGTGCGATAGAAGCAATATTAATTACTCACGAATTAGAACGCATCATCAATGCCTTAAAAAACCCTGCTTTTGATATAGACCAGTGTTTCCAAAGTACATGCAAACAAACACAAGAAGAGTTGAGGGGGCTGGCAGAACCGATTAGAGCCGTGATTAATAAAATAAAAAATACTGAGCATATCAATGTATCATTATTTACTTTAGATCCCGTCCCAGGTGGCAATTATCATGGTTTAAAAACTGGTTGGAGAGATCCTCGCTTTTATTTAATTCCATCTATAGTCACTGAGTATGAGCAATATATTTTTGAAAATGAGCACAGTCGTAGCTTTAAATCTATTGTTCCTAATAAAATAAATGAGATTAAAACTAAAGCAAAATTAACAGTAATTCCAGGTCATCATGGAACTGGTTGTGGTAATCATGGCACGCAAAATCTTGATCCTATTCCCGATCATGGGAAAACCCGCGGCAAAACGGTCAAGCACGTTCAAGAATTAATTCTTTTAAAAATGCTAGAGTTTTTGCGACGCAACGGAACCGTCTTTGTGACTGATCCGACTAAAATTAAAGATGAACTGCATTTGGATGAAGATTTAATAAAATTGATAAGTCCCTTCTTGGCAAAAGAATTCTCATTGCCTGCCTTATATAAAGAGTACATGAGAATTTATAAAGATATTAAATACAATCATCATGCTTATGAGCATTTTAATAATACCTATTATTCGATGTTGGGCTATGAAGAATCGTTTTGGGATATGATTGGCTTAAGAGCGCGAAAACGTATAGTTCATGTGCATGAACATGGCAAAGAGCATTATATAGATAAAGTAGTTACTCCCGTGTTACCGGATTATTTTGTTAACGACGATCATATTAATATTATTCTTGAAGAAAAACTAAAAGTACAAGAAGAGACTTCTTTAATTGAGATGCTGGATATTATTCTGGATGGCTTAGAGGCGATTTATGAAGATGATAAAGCGATTGAACATCCATTTGATAATCCTATAGTGCATTTGGCGAAACATGAAAAAGGCGCGGAATTAGTTCTTGCCAACATCCATAAATTATTAATTAAAATGGAAGCAAAATACCTAAACCATGAACCCAAAACAGCTCGAGAACGTGCTGAATTGTTTGATAAAGTAAAAAGTATTTTTGTGGTATTCAAAAAAATCCATAATTCTAAATTCAAACATGAACTTTTAGATAAATTACAGTCTGGTTTAATTGGCACTTTAGATAAGAAAATAAAACGCTTACTTTATAGGACCAATAAGTTTAAAGACGAATTGCAAAAAAAATTAGCTAACAATAAGACTATAGAAATTATTGAAACCGATATGAATGCATGGGTGGCTAATTTTAAAAGATTAGAAGAATTCAAACAAAATATGCATCAATTGCAATTGATAGTTTCTGGTTTGAATTACAAGTCAATTAACCAGCAAATTGCAACAGCACATGAGGACCTTATTGCTACTGCTGTTGACTATGTTGCACATACAGGATTCGATATTAGATTTTTATTGCGGGCTGAAGATTTTTGGATTTACAAAAAAATGGAACAGGATCTTAACGAGTGTGATTTGAATCAAGATGAAAATGAAGCAGCGTGTTTGCGGATTATCAATGATGAATTAATGCCCTTGACGCAAAAATATTTACAGCATTTGATCCAACAGGCCAAGAATTTTGTTACTTTGGATCCTTCGTTTTCTTATAAAGATTCGCTTCCAGAATTTATCGGCAATCAAGATGCAAAAGAAAAATATGCAAAAATTATTGATAAATACCGAGTTACGAAAAAATTGCTAGAAACTTTGAATCATTCTCCAGCACATTTCTTACCTAGTGAAAGTATTCGGGACTTTTCCCAAGAGTTAACTGCAAGTAATGCGCGTATTGGTGCGCATAGAGATAAAGAATGGAAACAGTATGCAAAAAAATGCTTGGTAGCGATTGCAGTTATTCTAACTGGAATAATCCCTGGTATTATTGCTTTATTGGCTTATTCAAGATACAGCAATAAATCACCATTGTTTTTTACGCAAAGTCAGGGCAAGCAATTTAGTCTGGCCTGTGAGAATCAAGTTAACACTGTAATTCCTGCTGCATAGGTTGGGTCATTGACCTGAGGGATCCTCACCCTTTTGATCCCAATCGAAGCTCCCTTCTCCCGCTTTGCGGGAGAAGGTGCCCCGAAGGGGCGGATGAGGGTGGTCATGGTGGCAAAATATTTTAGATAGTTCTACTTTGCTAGACCCTCATCCGCCCTACGGGCACCTTCTCCCCGAGGGGAGAAGGGAGCTTCGGTTGGGGTCAAAAAGGGTGAGGATACCTCAGGTCATTGACCCAACTCATGGTTCAGCATAAAATTCACTAAATTTTAAAGAGACCTGAGAACACCATGGCTGATTTTTACCAAGAATTCGATAAAAGGCGTACTTTTGCCATTATTTCCCACCCTGACGCAGGTAAAACTACGGTAACTGAGAAGTTATTGCTGTTTGGGGGTGCCATTCAATTAGCTGGAACTGTTAAAGGACGCAAGGCTGATAGGCATGCTACATCAGATTGGATGGAAATGGAAAAAAAGCGCGGGATTTCCATTACTACCTCTGTTATGCAATTTGTTCATAATTCGCACGTTATAAATCTACTTGATACTCCAGGTCACGAAGATTTTTCTGAGGATACCTACCGTACTTTAACTGCAGTTGATTCGGCCTTGATGGTCATTGATGTGGCTAAAGGGGTTGAGGATAGAACCGTTAAATTAATGGAGGTTTGTCGTTTGCGTGACACGCCTATTATGACCTTTATCAATAAACTAGATAGAGAAGGGCGTGAGCCGATTGATTTGCTTGATGAAGTTGAATCAGTACTTGGTATTGCCTGTGCGCCTATTACCTGGCCTGTTGGTATGGGGAAACGTTTTAAGGGCATTTATCATCGCTATCAAGATATAGTTTATTTATACCAACATGGTAAAAATGCTCAAAAGCAGGAAGCATATGCGATTAAAGGTTTGCACAATCCTGAATTAGATGAGTTGTTAGGTGATGGCGCTACTGAATTAAGAGAAGAAATTGAGTTAGTAAAAGGTGCCTCCCATGAATTTGATTTGGATGAATATTTAGCTGGTAGATTAACTCCAGTCTATTTTGGGTCTGCTATTAATAATTTTGGGATTAAAGAATTATTGGATGATTTTGTTATTTACGCTCCAGGCCCACAGGCACGCGCGGCACAAGAGCGAATAGTTCAACCAGAAGAAGAGGTGTTTTCCGGTTTTGTTTTTAAAATCCAAGCCAATATGGATCCAAAACACAGGGATAGAATCGCATTTTTAAGAGTCTGCTCTGGTGCTTATAAAAAAGGTATGAAATTAAGTCATTTGCGTATTGGCAAAGAGGTAATTATTTCTAATGCGCTGACTTTTATGGCAGGAGATCGGAGTCATATAGAAAATGCCTTGCCTGGAGATATTATTGGTTTGCATAATCATGGAACCATTAGAATTGGCGATACCTTTACTCAAGGAGAGCAGTTAAAGTTTACCGGTATTCCTAATTTTGCTCCGGAACTATTTCGTTTGGTACGTCTGCGTGATCCTTTAAAAAGTAAGGCTTTATTAAAAGGATTAATTGAATTATCAGAAGAGGGTGCCACTCAAGTATTTAGACCTTTGAATAGCAACCAATTAATTTTAGGTGCGGTTGGTGTTCTCCAATTTGATGTAGTAGCCGATCGTTTACAACATGAATACAAAGTTGATTGTATTTATGAGCAAGTTAATATCAATTGTGCGCGTTGGGTTTATGCTGAAGATGAAAAGGCTATGAGTGAATTTCGTACTAAAGCATTTGATTATTTGGCTTTAGACGGCAGTGATACCTTGATGTACTTAGCGCCGACACGTGTGAATTTATCTATGGCTGAAGAACGTTATCCTAAAATTAAATTTTGTGCGACTCGGGAGCATTAACAAGTATTCATACCCTAAACTAGGTTGGGCCAAGGCCCAACCTAGATTTCTACATGGTACAAATAGCCATTACCGGATTTTCACCTAAATTAGTAAGACGAACTTTAGCGCCAGCATCAGCATTTAATTTTAGAATTTGACCTGGATGTACACTTAGCATTAGAGTTTCCCCTTGTTTCAAAGGTACATCGTCAACTTTCCCTTTTTTAGATAAGGCTTCAACAAATAAGGTATCACTTTCATCAGTACTGGTAATCAGACATCTAGCCTCAATTGCCCAGAACATATAATTAATAAATTCTTCTGGATGATTGGGGATTAATTCGTATTCCATGGTTACGCTTTGTGGAGCAGAAGTTGCTTCCAGGGAATAGGCTGCAGTATTAAAAATAGGCAAAGAACAAGCAGCCAATACCAAGGTA
>JBAZRP010000047.1:0-20580 GCA_041662885.1 Legionella sp. | reverse complement strand
AATAACAATTTTATGGTTTTATTTTAATAGACTCTTTGCTAGGATCGGTGGGTCTAAACTAACCATTTCGATTTCGGCCTATTTCAGGCTCATTTCTGGATTAGAAAATACTCGATCTCTGCCTGGTTGTGGGAGTTTCCTTGCTGTGCTCGGAATGATGTGGTCTTTTGGGAAACTGCTCCTTTTTGGGGAGCAGCTGAGATTTGTACTATTTTATGCCGTTATGTCTTAACAAAGAATCAATTGTTGCCTCACGTCCTCTGAACTCTTTGTAGGCATCAGCCGCTTTTTTGGAGCCTCCTTGTTCCAGAATGCAGGTCAAAAAATCGTTTCCGGTTTTGGGATTAAATATTCCTTCTTCTTCAAAACGGGAAAATGCGTCGCTTGAAAGGACTTCTGCCCATGCATAACTGTAGTAGCCGGCGGCATAGCCTCCGCAAAAAATGTGGCTAAAGCTGTGTTGGAAACGGTTGTAGTTGGCGGTTGGCATCAAGCTGGTATTGGCTCGGACTTCAGCCAAAATGTCTTCTACCAGGTTTTTATTGCTGGCCTGGTATTCTTGGTGAAGGCGAAAATCAAATAGGGAAAATTCCATTTGACGGAGCATGGCCATAGCAGATTGGAAATTTTTGGCAGCAATTAAGCGTTCAAATTTGGCCTTTGGTAGGGAATGGCCTGTGTCAACGTGTGCCGTTAGCAATGACAAAGCCTCTTCATCCCAACACCAGTTTTCAAAAAATTGACTGGGTAATTCAACCGCATCCCATTCAACGCCATTAATTCCCGAAACATCTAAATAATTCACTTTCGTTAAAACATGATGCAGGCAATGACCAAATTCATGGAATAAGGTTACGAGTTCATCATGAGACAACATAGCTGGTTTTTTAGCCGAAGCTTTAGCAAAATTGCAAGTTAAAGTAGCAATTGGTGGCTGAATCATGCCATTTTCTAAAACTCTTCGGCTTTGAATGGAGTCCATCCAGGCGCCAGAGTGTTTGTGTTGTCTGGCAAATAAATCGGTATAAATATAACCTCGAACAGTATTGTGTTCATCAATAATTGCATAACAATGAACGTCTTTATGCCAAACGTCTACACCTTCAATTTCTTCAATAGTCATGCCGTATAAGCGTTTTACTATGGCAAATAAACCGTCCATCACTTTAGTTAAAGGAAAATACGGACGTAACTCTTCTTGGGACAAACTAAATAAACTACGACGTCGTTTTTCGGTGACGTATGCTAAATCCCATGGTTTTAAGGTTTTTAAGTCACAATGTTCTTCAGCAAATTGTTTTAATTGTTTAAATTCTTCTTTAGCTTGTTTACTTGCTCTTTTGACTAAATCATTCAAAAAATCAAGAACCACAGTGCCTGATTCGGCCATTTTCTCAGCCAAAGACAGGTCAGCATAATTTTTGTAACCCAGAAGTTTTGCTTTTTCATGCCTTAAGGCCAATATCTCGCGCATAAGCTCAGTGTTATCGAAGGTACCGGCATTGGGTCCTTGGTCAGAAGCTCTTGTTACATAAGCTTCATAAAATTGCTCTCTTAATGCTCTATCATCGGCGTAGGTAATCACAGCTAAAAAACAAGGAGTTTCTAAATTTAGTAGATAACCTTTAAGGCCTTGTTCTTCAGCTAATTCTTTAGCGGTATTTAATGCATGTTCTGGTAAACCAGCAACGCGTTTTGCACTAGTAATATGCACACTAAATGCCTGGGCTGCATCAAGAATATTATTTTGAAATTTATTATAAAGTTCGGATAGTCGTGTTTGAATTTCTTCAAAACGTTTTTTATCTTCTTTGGATAAGGCTACACCCGATAATTCGAAGTCAAGAATGCTGTCTTCGATAATTTTCTTTTGGGCATCATCCAAATGTTGAGTATCTATGGATTTTATCGCTTCATACAATTTACGATTGTGGCCCACTTTTGCTTCATAAGCGGAGATAATTGGCAAACAGGCTTCATAGCATTCGCGTAAGGGTTTGGAGTCCATCACTCCATGCAAATGGGATAATGGCGACCAAAATCTATCAAAAGAATCATCTAATCCTTCAAGTGGGTACATCAAATTAGCCCAAGTATAGGTGTGATTTTCTTGTAATAAAGCATCAATTTGTTCTAAATGCCCCTGCAACAAGGCATCGAGCTGTTCTTTATATCCTTTAATTTTGATATGGCTAAACTGGGGCAAACCAACTTCAGTAGACATGAAATACCTTTATCTTTTGTTAGGTACCAAAAGCATAGCATTCAATTGTCAAAGCCTCTAGTCCCTAACCGCCACCAGAACTAGAATACATATTAAAATTAGCAATCGATGCGGTTCGGGGAAGTTCTGGCTTAGACTCAGTGGATTTTGATTTACTTGATGAAAAGAATCCACATGAGCTAGAACTGGTACGTTTTCCTTTTTGCTCTGGTATCTGTCCTTCTGGAGCATCCATCTCTGCCGTAAGATCGGTTTTGGGTCTATATTCTGCTGCAATCTTTTTAGCAGCATAAGTAATAAGTACAAGTGCTACCAAGATAATAGCCCCTGTCAAAGGTATTGCCGGGCAGAATGAAAAAACAGCTAAGGCACAACAAGCAGCTAAGGCTACACCAATCATAGTGGCAACGTTAAACCGTAAGCGTTTCGTTTCAAAATCTACCAATCTTTGTATTTCATGTTGATGTGCTTTGATTGCTTGACTTTGTTCTGGATGATCCGCCAACATTTTTTCATATTCATTATACAGTTCCTTCATTTGCTTTATTTCTATATGGGCTCTACTAATTGCTAAAACCACGTCATAAGCAAAAAATGCCAAGTTTAAATAAATGGCAAAAGGAGCTAAAGGCCCAACTAAAACAAAACAATTTATCAAGCCTACCATTGCCCAAGGTAAATCATTACCTATAAAAAACCAACGGCGTTTCAACTGCATCCAAAATCTATCCGTCCACAGTAAAGCTCTTTCTTCTGGGCTCATCCAGGGATTGCTGATAGTATGTTTCAGTAAAATGCCAAGATTGGTTAATAATCTTGGGAAAAAGAAAAAAGCCGCGATATAGGGCATTATTGGTGCGATAGCTACATTTAAAATCATAACAAAATTGGTGTAGGGACCGGTATGCGAACCCACAACCTCAATCATTGTTAAAAGTCGCACTGAACGTATAAATAATAAACGAAGTTGATTGAGATTTGCCGTACCATCACTTATTTTGGTGGTTACCGCTTTACCAGCATCCACAACTTTAACTGTTCTACCGGGAAAGAGAACACCTCTTTTTAATAGCAGTGCACGATATACTTCCTGGTGCTTGCGTAAATGTTCTACTTCGCGAGGTACATTTAAATAGTTCAAATACATATGCTCTAATAGCTCTGAAAGCATTAAAGCAGCTATTAAGAGTTCTTTAACTTTCTTTTCTTTAGCTATTTTTGCTTCAACTGATTCTTCTTTTTCATCCTTTTTAGTTAAAAGAGAATTAAGTTGTTGGCGAATAAGAGTATATTCTAGACTCCAAATCAGGTGGTGGGGCACTACTTTAGAATAAAAATCAGGCTTCAAACGCTGAACATCCGCTGTAAACTTCCAAGGCCCTGTATAGTTACTGCCTAAAGCTTTAGCTTCATCAGAAAGACCATAATGGTCTTGAAAGCGCTGTATTACCGGGTTCATAATTTCCCCTGTGCATTTGAATACCCATATTTTTTTATTATTCTTTTCAGTAGGATGCCAAATTATCAGCCCTGTTTTTACTCTAATAATAAAAAAACAACCATATCTTACCAAAATTTGAGCAGTAAGTAAAATTTAACAGATGCCTTTTGTGAAATTTACTTTAGTTTTCAGGAAAAATGAACTGTTTTCTTGCTGATTTTTGCCTTCTGAGCGACAATAGTGCCTCTGATAAATGCATAAGAGAACGCATGAATTACTCCAAAGACTTAGCAACTGCCCTACGAATACTGAGTGTTGACGCTGTAAATCAGGCCCAGTCAGGCCATCCAGGCATGCCCTTGGGTATGGCAGATATAGCAACCGTATTGTGGAAAAAATTTTTAAAACATAATCCTACCAATCCAGCTTGGTTCAACCGGGACCGATTTGTCCTCTCTAATGGCCATGGGTCGATGCTTTTGTATTCTTTATTGCATCTCACTGGATATAAATTATCGATAGACGACATCAAACATTTTCGTCAACTTAACTCCAAAACCCCTGGTCATCCAGAATACGGCCATACTCCTGGGGTTGAGACCACTACCGGACCCCTGGGCCAAGGTTTAGCTAATGCAGTAGGGATGGCTTTAGCGGAACAAATTTTGGCAAAGCAATTTAATAAACCCAATATGAACCTGGTTAACCACCACACCTACACTTTTATAGGTGATGGTTGTTTAATGGAAGGCTTGTCGCACGAAGTCTGCTCCTTGGCTGGAACCTTAGGTTTGGGCAAACTCATAGTCTTTTATGATGATAACGGTATTTCCATTGATGGCAAAGTTGAATCCTGGTTTACCGATGATACCAGCTTACGCTTTCAAGCGTACAATTGGCAGGTTATAGGCCCAATTGATGGCCATGATATGCAGGCTATTGAACAAGCAGTAATCGAAGCCCAAGCTAATACCACTCAGCCAACGCTAATTATTTGCAAAACGATTATCGGTCTTGGTTCTTCCGTTGCCGGTAGTGAAAAATCACATGGTTCGCCTTTAAGCAGTGAAGATATAAACAAAGTCCGACAATTTTTTCATTGGGATTATGCGCCTTTTGAAATTCCAGATGCTATCTACCAACAATGGAATAACATAGAACAAGGCCAACAAGAAGAACAAAAATGGCTGGAGCTGCAGCACAAATACCAGCAAGAGTATCCCATTGAAAATCAGGAATTTTTACGCAGAAGTAATGGCGATCTTCCTGATAATTGGCAGCAATTGGTAACAAGCTTTTTCGAACAATGTGTTAACAATACTAAAGCAATTGCCACGCGCAAATCCTCACAACAATGTATTGAATTTTTTGCCAAGCACTTGCCAGAAATGTTAGGTGGCTCTGCTGATTTAACCGGTTCTAACAATACTGATTGGTCAGGCACTAAGGCAATTTCCACTCATGACTATTCTGGGAATTACCTGTATTATGGCGTTCGTGAATTTGGCATGGCGGCGATTATGAATGGCATAGCCTTGCACGGTGGGTTTATTCCTTATGGAGGAACCTTCCTGGTATTTTCAGATTATGCCCGTAATGCAGTGCGTTTGAGCGCTTTAATGAAACAAAGGGTTATTTATGTCTTTACCCATGATTCAATAGGCCTTGGTGAGGATGGACCAACGCACCAACCTATAGAACATGCAGCAATGTTACGCATGACTCCTGATATGTCCGTTTGGCGTCCTGCAGATTTAATGGAAACAGCTGTTGCTTGGAGTCACGCTTTAGAACACCATAATGGCCCCACAAGTTTGTTGCTAAGCAGACAAAATCTGCCCGCGCTACCACATACTGCTGAATCAGCTCAATTCATAGAAAAAGGCGGCTATATTCTTAGCAATTGCCAAGGCACACCGGATGCAATTTTAATTGCAACAGGTTCTGAAGTGCAGTTGGCTCTTGCAGCAGCAGAACAAGCCAAGGAACAAGGAATTAAGGTACGGGTTGTCTCTATGCCTTGTGGCGAACTATTTTTACGCCAAGACCATGCTTATAAAGAGCAGGTTTTGCCTAATAGTGTTCGCACGCGCATAGCTATTGAAGCTGCCTGCTCTGCCTACTGGTATCAATTTGTAGGCTTGGATGGTGCGGTTATTGGCATAGACAGATTTGGCGTTTCTGCCCCTGCTGCTGAAGCATATAATTATTTAGGTTTCTCAGTGGAAAACATTATGAAGACACTGAGTACATTAACGAAAAAAAATACGGTTTAAACACCCCCAAAATTGGAGTTTAGTATGACAATACGAGTTGCGATTAACGGCTATGGCCGCATTGGTCGCTGCATTTTACGTGCACTTTTTGAATATAAACGTCTGAACGAAATTGAAATTGTTGCAATCAATGATTTATCGGGTATAGAAGTCACGGCGCATTTAACCCGCTATGATTCAACTCATGGCCACTTTGCCAGTGAAGTTACGATTGAAGGCAAGACCTTAATTGTTGATGGACATCCCATAAGAGTTTTAGCAGAACGTGATCCCATTAATCTACCCTGGAAAGATTTAAATATTGATGTAGTTTTAGAATGCACGGGGCATTTTACTCACAGACAAGACGCTATGAAGCATATTGAGGCCGGTGCTAAGAAAGTGTTAATTTCTGCTCCAAGTAAAGAAGCAGATGCGACCATTGTGTACGGAGTTAACGATCAAATTTTAAAACCATCGGATATTATTGTATCCAATGCCTCCTGTACTACCAATTGCTTAGCACCTGTTATCAAACCCTTAAGTGATGTTTTAGGCGTTGAAAATGGCTTGCTCAATACAGTACATGCCTACACTAAAGATCAGATGTTATTAGATGGCAGTCATAAGGATCTCAGACGTGCGCGTTCTGCAACCCAATCAATCATTCCTACCAAAACCGGGGCAGCTTCCGCTTTAGGTTTAGTAATTCCAGAGTTAGCAGGTAAACTAGATGGTTTTGCTATGCGCGTTCCAGTTTTAAATGTTTCGGTTATTGATTTAACGTTTAATGCTATGCGTGCAACTTCTGTCAGTGAAGTTAATGAGATTGTCCGCAATGCCAAAAGCAAAGTGTTACACATTAATGATGAATTGTTAGTATCCTGCGATTTCAATCATAATCCAGCATCGGCGATTTTCGATACTACAGAAACAAAAGTATTCGGCAAATTAGTAAAAGTAGTAGCTTGGTATGATAACGAATGGGGTTTTTCTAACCGCATGCTCGATACCGCACAACGAATGATGCAAGGCTAAGGGAATAACATGAACCTGATTAAAATGAGCGATGTTGATCTAAAAGGAAAGCGGGTCTTAATTCGTGAGGATTTAAACGTTCCTATAATGGGTGGAATTATTACTAGCGATCAAAGATTGCGGGCAGCACTGCCAACCATAGAGGCTGCTTTAGATGCTGGAGCTGCAGTCATAGTTTTATCCCATCTTGGTCGACCACAAGAAGGATCTTTTGATCCACGATTTTCTTTAGCACCAGTTGCTGAATATATGAAAAAAAATCTCAATTACCCAGTACGTTTTCTTACCCAATATTTAGATGGTATTGATGCGAAACCTGGCGAATTGGTCTTGTGTGAAAACGTTCGTTTTAATACGGGTGAAAAAAATAATGATGCGCAATTAGCTAAGAAATTAGCGAATCTTTGTGATGTATTTGTTATGGATGCTTTTGGTACAGCACATAGAGCACAAGCATCTACTTATGGTGTTGCACAATATGCACCCATTGCAGTAGCAGGACCCTTGTTATTACGTGAGCTGGATGCTTTACAAAAAGCCTTAAAATCACCACGAAAACCAATAGTTGCCATTGTAGGTGGTGCTAAAGTTTCTTCTAAGCTTAGTTTACTCAAGCAATTAGTCGGCATGGTAGATTACCTCATTCCTGGCGGCGGTATTGCCAATACTTTTTTAAAAGCCCAAGGTTTTGAAATTGGTGTGTCTTTGCATGAACCAGAATTACTGGATGAGGCACGTACGATTTTAAAAATTGCTGAAGAAAAAGGCTGCAATATACCCTTGCCTAAAGACGTAGTCGTAGGAAAAACGTTTAGCGAACATTGCCCTGCTTTTAATAAAACTTTAGCCAATATTGCTGTGGACGATATGATTTTAGATATTGGTCCATTAACTGTGAGTGAATATACCGACATTATCAATGATGCCAATACTATCATTTGGAATGGTCCGGTAGGAGTATTTGAATTTGCTCAATTTGCTTACGGCACGCGAGCGTTAGCTATCGCAATTGCACAAAGCGATGCTTTTTCGATAGCTGGTGGTGGTGATACTTTAGCTGCTATCGATTTATATGACCTTACTGATCAAATCTCTTATGTATCTACTGGAGGCGGGGCTTTTCTTGAATTTTTAGAAGGGAAAACCTTACCAGCGGTGGCGATTTTACAAGAACGGGCTGAATCGGGAAAGTAAGTTGAGTCATTAGACCTGAAATATCATCACCTTTTTTATCCCTATCATAGCTCCCTTCTCCCTCCGGGAGAAGGTGCCCGAAGGGCGGATGAGGGGATCTCAATCATAACAACTTATAAAATATTATTAATCTAATACAAAAATTATTAACTGCATTGAAATTAAAATAAATTATTCAAACCCCCTCATCCGCCCTTCGGGCACCTTCTCCCAGAGTGAGAAGGGAGCTACGATAGGGATAAAAAAGGTGATGATATTTCAGGTCTAATGAGACAAGCTACTTATAGGGGCAGGAATTAAAAAGCCAAGTAAGATTACTCGGCTGTTTCTTTTTGTTCTGCATTGGAACGTGACAAACCTAATTTTTCTTTCAAACGAGCAACTGCATTAGGATCAAATTGTCTGGTGGATTTATGCTTGACTACTACAGCCGCAGTCCTTGATGGTTGTGCTGGAGCAGGTGCTGCATATGCAGCCGAACGAGCAGGATAAGTAGGTAAATAATCTTCTTGAGCTGTTGCAGATTGTGTTACTGCTGCCTTAGCATTATAAGTGCTTGGTTGATGCGAGCTGACATAATTTGAGTTGTTTTCAGCGGCAATTTTACGTGCATTTCTAATGCTTTTTTCTACACGTTTTTTAATTTTAGCCGCGGCATACGCTGCCTCTTCTTCCGTTACTTCGCTGACATCATTACCGTTTATATCAACACGAACTTCACGAGCCTTTAAACAGGCCAGGTAATCGAGGCGTCTTGTAAACAAAACTACGGCCTCTCTTAATTTGCTTTTAGAAATTCCAGCTTCTGCAGCTTTATCAGCATAGTGTAAAATATCATCCATAATTCCTAACTTTAACGGACGTATTTTTAAAGAATTATCAAATACCGTTGGAAAATTAGCAGCAAGCCAATTTAGAGCATCTGATCGTGCTTTTTTTGACTTGTTTTTTTGGATTTTATTAACAACTGCCGTGCGAGGGTGCAGCTCTTGTTTTCTCATTCTAGTACCTTTAATTAAAACTATTATTCCTTTTAGAAATGAGCGCACAATGTACAAGGTTTCGTGAAAATTTGCAAGCACTTAAGTAAAAGGTTTTTAACAAACTGCTAAATAATTTTAGACTATACTGTGATTAAAGGTCCCTGCTAAAGGATTGCAAAAATGGAAACTGCACACGGACTCAAAGTTACTACAAAATCAGCTAAAGTTATTGAAAACATTGATCATTTTCACGATCAAATTGTGTCAATGGGTCCTTCTGCCGACCAAATACTAACTGCGGTTGCCGAAAACCCCGATAATTTATTGCTCAATTCTTATGCAGCCGCCTTTTATACCTACGGTCAAGAAGATGCCTTATCTGTTACAGCAAGCAAATACTTAAACCAAGCCGAAAAGCTACTCGATTCAGCCAATTTGCGTGAAAAGCTCATGTATCAGGGTATTCATGCTTGGCATAATAAAGACTATGAGTGCGCCCTAACTATTTTTACAAGTCTTACCCAGCTCTTCCCTCGCGATACTTTAGCTGCAAAATTCGCTGAATGGTTGTTTTATTGTTCTGGACAAAAGTATTACTCGCACCGCTATTTAGCCCTGTGCGAGGCTATGGCAAAAGAAAATCAACAAGACTCTCATTTTCTAGCTATGCATTCCTTTGCTCTTGAATTATCAGGACATATGCAGGATGCGCAAAACATGGCTGAAAAAGCCATCAGCCTGGAAAAAAACACCCCCTGGGCCCATCATACATTGGCTCATATTTACCTGGCCACAGAACGCTCCACTCAAGGGATTAAAATCCTGGAGCAATACCGCAGCACTTGGGATAGCATTTTTTCTTTAGTAAAAGGACATAATTTATGGCATTTAGCCTTATTTTATTTAACAAACCTCCAAGAACAACCGGTATTAACTTTATACCCAGAAATTTTTGGACCCTTACCAGAAACGCCCTCAGCCCAAATTGATGCGATTTCATTACTCTGGCGTCTGGATTTAGCAGGCATGCCTCAAGAAGAGAAACTTAAAAAAGAATACTCATTACTGGCCCATCATCCTTTTGAACAATACACAGGCTTTAACTCAGCCCACTTTATTTATTGTCTTGCACGTTGCGGCACCACAAATGAGGTAAATAAGGCTTTAAAATCTATAGAAAATTATGCACAATCACTTCCTGAAGGACATTATCATAATCTTTGGGGTACAGTGACACTGCCTTTTTGTAAAGGGATTCAAGCTTATGCTAATGAAGATTATGATAAGGCATACAATTATTTTAGTCCGATTCAAGAGCGGTATTTTTTGTTAGGCGGCAGTGATGCTCAAGACGATTTATTTAGCCAAACGTACTTAAATTGTCTTGTTAAATTACACAAAGATAAAGAGGCTCACAATTATTTAGCCAGTAATTTGTCTTACTATAAAAATACGCCACTTGCTGAATATTGGTTTTCAAGCAAGAATTAGATTATTCACATTTAAAGGATGCAGATCATGAGACGTTTATTTATGCTATTTATGGCCCTATTTTTCCCTTGGTTTATCCATTTACTTGATGATAATCCTGGCGCCGCCTTCGTTGCTTTATTAATGCAAGTCACTATAATAGGCTGGCCATTTGCAACAGTATGGGCTTTAAGAATCGCAAGAGAACGTAAAATGATTGCAAAAAATAAATCTAAAAATTAAGTGGAGTACTGATGACTATCCGGGTTATTGTAAATGGAGCGCAGGGAAAGATGGGTTCGCTTGCATGCGATACTTTTAAAAACCACGATGATTTTGATTTAGTAGCCAGTCTCGGCAAACAAGATAATTTGGCACAAGCAATTAGTGATACAAAAGCACAGATAGTTGTAGAACTTACCCGTGCTGATTGTGTTTATGAAAACAGTCTAACGATTATTAAACACGGTGCGCATCCTGTAATTGGCGCTTCAGGATTAGTTGCAGCACAAATAAAAGAGCTTTCAATATTATGCGAAGAACGTAAATTAGGTGGCATCATAGTCCCTAATTTTTCAATAGGTGCAGTGCTGATGATGATGTTTGCTGCCAAAGCCGCTGAATACATGCCCGAAGTAGAAATAATCGAAGCCCATCATCAACAAAAGTTAGATGCCCCTTCTGGAACAGCTTTGAAAACTGCAGAAATGATCCATCAAGCACGCAAGCAAATAAAAAACCAATTACAATTAAAAGAATTAGTTCCAGGCGCACGTGGCGCAACCTACCAGGAAGTTTCTATTCATTCCCTACGTCTGCCTGGTGTTTTAGCCCAACAACAAGTACTTTTTGGTAACACCGGCGAAACTCTGTCCATTACTCATAACAGTATAGACAGAGCGTGTTTTATGCCAGGTATAGTACTGGCTTGTCGCTCAGTACTTAATTCGAAGACGATGATTTATGGTTTAGAGCAAGTACTATAAACTATACAAGCACCGCTGAATCAAAATTAACTCCATTAGTCACTTTAGACTCTTCAAATAACGAATCCCATTCTTTTATTGCTTGATTCACCAAATCTGCTTGATTGGTGCCACTTTCACAGGGTTTTAACAAAGCACGAATGCAATTGTAAACAGAATTGGTTGCTCTTGTTCTGGTTTTATCAACTTCAGGTCTGCTTAATACTTTTATAAAAATAGTTGTAAGACGCTCAATATTAGTATCTCCAGACTCTCTACTACTAATAATTTTTTTGATATCTTTTATACCCGTTGGAATCTTACCTCCATCACGTGCATGCACACCGAACAAACCTAAATTTATTGAAGAATCACCGGCGGAAACTTGTTTTTTAAACTGACTGTTTTCACCCAACAATGGAACTAAAGAATCGTACAAACGGTTACAACCTTCCTCGCCAATTTGTTTCGACATAAGCGTACATAAAAGTTCATGTTCCTTAAAAAAATAACTCTTAATATCTTTAGTTATTTTCCCTACTTCATTATCTGTGGCCAAGCGGTCATCATTTGCCAAGCCATTCTCTATGCCCATTACAGAAAAGCGTTCATTAATAGCATCTGCTATATCATTTGGAAAATACCAATAGACGGTTTTAATTCCATCAGAGCCCGGTGCATTTTGTCCCGCATGAACATGCTGATGCCAAGTCAAATACACGTCAACAACTATAGCAACAAAATTAATGCGCTCTTCTTTCTCGGTTGGCAAGCCAAATTTAGGCCAAACTCCGTATTTTTCCTTATACAGCAACATAGCATCAGTATGCATTAATTCTATGGCTTTTCTGTCCTTAGCACTGACACAAGAACCATAAGAAAATCCGCTCATACCAAAAATAATTAATTGCTCTATAGAACTTAAAAATAATTCTCTGCCGTCGTAATCAAAGACAGTAGCTGAGCCGACACCTGACTTTAATACCGTCGTATAATCGGCGATCAATTCCTGCAGCGCAGGTTTTAAATTTGCAACGGAACTGGCAGCCTTAATTAAATTAGCGCTATCGGAACTATTAGCTTGAGTAGCAAAAACATACTTGGCAATATTAAATGGATGATTGTGTTTTAATATCATGCGCGTGCGATTGTTACGTTCTACTGCCTCAACCGCTAAATTATATAAATCGATATCTGGTGGTAATTCTGGAAGTAATTCGGTAACAAATTTAGGCACATAATCTGACCCAAAAATGGGGCTTATCAACGTTTGCATTAAAATATATTGCCCCTGCTGGGCTTGTTCGGTAACTTTTGCAAAATTAGAAGTCGCATGGCGCATTTGTACCGACTTGGAACACTCTAGAATATCCCTGCTTGCAATATGACTGGAACGATATCGTTTGGCTCCCAGTAATTGTATCTCACCATTATTATTCAATCGATACACACTATGTACTGCAAAATTCGCAGGAACCGGTAGAGTTCTATGACGACTAGACAAAAATAAAACCGCTTCATTAATTGATGGCGCTGTCTTTAAAGCATGTCGAAAAAATCTTTGCTCTCTGTGAGACAATACCCAATACCATTCTGGTATTTTAGAAATTAACGCAACAGTATTTTTGAATTCTTTTTTCCTTAGTTTTTCAATTAAAAATCGTTCAAAGGAATCAAGACTATTCTCTATTAATGAAGGAACAGCAGCCAAACCTTTTATCAACTCTTTGGTATGCTCGTTTAAGTTTTCATACCAAACAGGAAACGGCTTAATTTCATTACTAATAGCGCGTAACTCTTCATTTATATACAAAGAATTTGGTTTAATTGTAAAAGCCCACTGTGTTTTAAAGGTCTGAAAATTGGATAATATAGCTTGAGTTCCATTAGCTGCGATATTTGCATCTAATTTTAAAAAATACGTTTGTTGATACAAAGGAAGAGCGCGGTACCATGAAGGAGTAACAGGATAAGATTCCGCCGCTATAATATTTAATTCCTGGTTAAATTGATGATAACAAGGTGAAAGCGACTGGTCCCACTGCAACACATAATCAGTACTAGAAGCAGCAAATTTCATGGGCATCAAAGTTGCCAGATCAGGGCGAGGCTTGCTCATTAACATGTATTGTTCCGCTTCATTGAGTGAAGCAATTGCCTCTTTAAGTGCATCTTTTGCTAATTTGTCTTTTTGCGCGGGCCAGGCAACATAAATCGCTTCGACTAAACGCGCCGTAAATTGCTCCAATTCTTTATGTAATTCTTCCAGGCTGCTTTTATTTAAATTACATTCCGTTTTAGATTCAAGTGCATATTTTCTTAAGGTAATCGAACTTAAGGGGCTGGTTTCTGGATCAGGAGGATAAGCATCAATAAGGAAAATAAATGCATCATACAAACTGTCAATACGTCGCTTTATGCTTTCTTTATAATCAGGTTTATTTTTGAAATACTCAATTTGAAAACCAGGCAAGAGCGATTGTAACGTTTCAATTACCTTCGGTGGTATATTGGTTCCTTCTGCAACACGTACTATAATTTGTTTTCCCATAGCTTTAATTCCTTTCCTGCCTCTAGGTTCCTCATTATTGTCTAAAATATCGAATGAAACAATAATTATTTTAGCAAATATGTTACACTACAATTCTAAAATAAAAAGGAATTTTACTATGGGATATACCATTCCTCATTATATAGGCGGTGAATTAATTCATAGCACCGACACCAATTTCCATACCATCCATAATCCAGCTCAAGGCGAAGCAATTGCCAAGGTACATTTTGCTACTAAAGCACTTTGTGATAAAGCTGTAGCTACTGCAAAAACCGCAGGAATAGAATGGGCTATGGCACCGGCCATTAAACGAGCGCGCATTTTATTTAAATTTCGCGAGTTAATGGAAAAACACCAACTTGAATTAGCACAAATAGTTACTCGCGAACACGGGAAAACTTTGGACGATGCAAAGGGATCGGTTGCGCGTGGAATCGAAGTAGTGGAATTTCATTGCGGTTTGGTGAATCAATTACAAGGCAGTTTTTCGCCAAATGTTGCCAGTCACATTGATTGCCAAACTTTATTACAACCACTTGGTGTATGCATGGGTGTATCACCCTTTAATTTTCCTGTTATGGTACCAATTTGGATGATAATTCCAGCCATTGCTTGTGGAAATACCTTTATTTTAAAACCTTCAGAGCAAGATCCCTCTGCTCCTGTTCGTCTCTTAGAATTATTACATGATGCGGGTTTACCACCAGGGGTTGCTAACTGCCTACAAGGTGATAAAACTACAGTGGACTTATTAATCAATCACCCAGATATTATGGCCTGTACTGCCGTAGCTTCAACTCCTGTGGCGTCGCATATTTATACTACCGCCACTGCTTTAGGAAAACGAGCTCATACTTTTGGTGGTGCAAAAAATCATGCAGTGGTAATGCCTGATGCCGATTTAGAAAATGCAGCCAATGCTATTGTTGGTGCAGCTTATGGCTCAGCAGGTGAACGATGCATGGCTATCTCAGTAGTAGTTGCCGTGGGTGATCGAACGGCTGATGCTTTAATTGCGAAAATGACACCGCAAATTAAAGCTATGCGTATTGATGCCGGTGATAAAGTTAATACAGATATGGGGCCCTTAATAAGCCAGGCACATCAACAGAAAGTTTTGGCTGCAATAGAGGCTGGAGTTAAAGAAGGAGCGCAACTAATTATCGATGGCAGATCCTTCAAACACCCACACCATCCTCAAGGATTTTATATAGGTCCTTGTTTGTTTGATTCAGTACAAGAAAATATGTCTGTTTATCAAAATGAAATTTTTGGCCCAGTATTAGTTATTATTCGTGTGGCAAGTTTGGAGCAAGCCATAAGTTTGGTAAATAAGAATCAATACGGCAATGGTACGGCTATATTTACACGCGATGGTTTTAGTGCACGCGAATACAGTCAAAATGTTCAAGTGGGCATGGTAGGAATTAATATTCCCATTCCTGTTCCCATTGCAAATCATCCTTTTGGTGGTTGGAAACGTTCTTCCTTTGGTGATACCAATATGCATGGAAAAGAAAGTATTCATTTTTATACGCGTCGCAAAACCATAACCTCTAAATGGCCTAATTCTGAAGTATCAGAAAGTGCTTTTATCATGCCAACACATTAAGGAGCATTAATGGCAACAATAGCTTTTATCGGCTTAGGCCATATGGGTTTACCAATGGCACTTAATCTACTTAAAGCTGGGCATCAAGTCATAGGATACGATGTTCAGGAATCTGCTGTAACTCATTTTGCACGTCTTGGTGGGCTAACAGCAAAAAATATAGGCGATGCAGCTGCTGATAAGGATATTATTATTACCATGCTGCAAACAGGCGACCAAGTGTTGCAGGTATGTCCCGAACTATTAGACCATGCCCAAAAAAATACCTTATATATTGATTGCTCGACCATTGATGTTGCCAGCTCACGAAAAGTGCATCAATTAGCCACAGAAAAAAACCTCTTAGTATTAGATGCTCCGGTATCTGGCGGGGTCGCCAGCGCCAGTGCTGGCACCTTAACTTTTATAGTAGGCGGTGAAGAATCAACATATACCAAGGCGCTACCCATACTCTCTGCTATGGGAAAAAAAATCATTCATACAGGTGCTGCTGGAAGCGGTCAGGCCGCAAAAATTTGTAACAATATGGTACTTGGAATTTCTATGATTGCTATTTCTGAAGCATTCTTGCTTGGTGAACAATTAGGATTATCCGCCCAAAAATTATTTGAAGTAGTCTCAAATGCCTCTGGACAATGTTGGGTCATGGATAAATATGTTCCTGTTCCAGGAGTATTAGAGCATGTTCCCGCCAACTCAGATTATAAACCTGGATTTGCAGCAGCTATGATGCTTAAAGATTTAATGCTAGGTCACCAATCCGCAAAAACAGCTGATCTTACTTTACCTTTAGGATCTAAGGCCTGCGAACTCTATCAAGAATTTATCAATCAAGGATGTGGCAATTTAGATTTTTCAGCCATAATAAAATTGCTTGAGGTGTAAATATGCATCCAAAACTGACTAATAGCTTAGATTCTTTAATCGAATTTTGGTCTGAAATTGCCAAACAAACACTTACTTGGGTAAAACCTTGGGAAAAAACGCTACAAGGCAGTTTTGAAAAAGGCGATGTCAGCTGGTTTAAAGGTGGCATACTCAATGTCAGTTACAATTGCATAGACCGACATCTGCCAACTAAAGCAGAGCAAGCCGCCATTATTTGGGAGGGCGACGAAGAACATGAAAGCAGAACCTTAAGCTTTGCCAAGCTGCATGCAGAAGTCTGCCGCATGAGTAATGTACTAAAGCAATTGGGAGTAAAAAAAGGTGATGTAGTTGCCATATATCTGCCTATGATACCCGAAGCTGCAATAGCCATGTTAGCGTGCACACGTATTGGTGCAGTACACACTGTAGTGTTTGCAGGTTTTTCAGCACATTCTTTACAACAAAGACTCATTGCCTCTTCATGCAAATACCTTATTACAGCAAATAGTTTTAATCGTGGCGGCAAGACGATTGCTTTAAAGAAACAAGCTGATGAAGCTTGTGAAGGATTAGCGATTAAAAGGCTAATTATTGACAGCCACGAAGGTGAAAATAAAAAAGAAACCGATGCTCGTACTTTTTGGTGGGATGAACTCAAAACACAAGTAAGCACTCACTGCGACCCAGAACCAATGGATGCAGAAGATGCCTTGTTCATACTCTATACCTCTGGAAGCACCGGTAAACCCAAAGGTGTTGTTCATACTACCGGCGGCTATTTAGTCCAAGTAGCCTATACACATCAACTATTATTTGACTGCCAGGCAGAAGAAATTTTTTGGTGCACTGCTGATGTTGGTTGGATTACTGGCCATAGTTATGTAGTGTATGGACCTTTATGTAATGGCAATACCACCTTAATTTTTTCAGGAATGCCAACCCATCCAGATGCGAGTAGAAATTGGCGTATCATTGATAAATATAAAATAGCAGTTTTTTATACGGCACCCACAGCGATACGATCTTTAATGCGCGCTGGCAATGAATTCCTACAATCCAGCTCAAGAAAATCTTTACGTTTACTAGGCTCTGTAGGCGAACCCATTAATCCACAAGCCTGGCAATGGTATTACGAAGAGGTTGGTTACAGCCAATGCCCCATTATTGATACTTGGTGGCAAACAGAAACTGGCGCGGCAATGATTAGTCCCAGAGCTGATGATAAGGTGCAAAAACCCGGCGCTGCCTGCCAACCTGTTCCAGGAATAGTACCGGTTTTATTGAATGAAAAATATGAAGAAATTCATGGGGCTGGCGAAGGTTATCTGGCTATTAAGTACCCCTGGCCCGCTATGGCACGGACCATCGCCGGTGATCATGAACGTTATCGTGAAACCTATTTTGCTAAGGGTTTTTACATCACTGGCGATGGGGCCAAACGTGATGAAGATGGAGATTATTGGATTACCGGACGCATTGATGATGTCTTGAATGTATCAGGACATCGTTTAGGTACGGCAGAAATTGAAAGCGCCTTAGTTCTTCATCCTTTAGTAGCTGAAGCCGCGGTAGTTGGAATTCCGCATGAAATTAAAGGACAAGGCATTTATGCCTATGTGGTTTTAATGCACGGGAGCATTAGCAGTGATGCACTGAATGTGGCATTAATTCAGCAAGTACAACAAGAAATAAGTGCCATCGCCAAACCCGATATCATCCAATTTGTTACTGAGCTTCCGAAAACACGTTCTGGAAAAATTATGCGACGTATTTTACGTAAAATCGCTGGCAAGGAAGTAACAAGTAGTGAGGAGTTGGGGGATTTATCAACTTTAGCTAATCCAGAAGTGATTAGGGCACTACTAAGGTCAAACTAACCGTCATTGCAAATAAAATGCTCGCAACGACGGACATTTATGCTTGGCCAATATTCATCCACTCATTTAATTTAGCAATTAACTCGCCCACTCCATCTTTTTTCAAAGAAGAAAAGGTCTGCACGCTGATCAAATGCTGGGCTAATTCATAATGTTTACGAACTTTTATTAAACAGTTTTTTGCTTCACTGCGGCTTATTTTATCGGATTTAGTAAGCAATATATGCACCGGTAATTCCCGATTTAAGGACCAATCAATCATAGTTTGGTCTAAATCTTTTAAAGGATGGCGTATATCCATTAATAAAACTAATCCTTTTAAACAACCCCTTACTTCCAGATAGTGCGCTAAATGTTCTTGCCATTCTTCTTTAATTTTCAAAGCTACCTTGGCATAACCATAACCAGGCAAATCTATCAAACGGCGTTCTTCGTCTAAAGAAAATAAATTAATTAACTGGGTTCTACCGGGTGTTTTACTGGTTCGTGCCAGACTTTTTATACCAGTAAGGCAATTTAACGCACTGGATTTACCAGCATTAGATCGACCGGCAAAAGCTACTTCATAACCGGTATCAGGTGGCAAATGCTCAACACGGGCGGCACTTTTCAAAAAAACTGCTTTGGAATATGGATTTACTAACATAAATTATAATTTCTTTTGGTGATCAAGAGCCAGACAGTGTATCATTAATTCCCAAATTTATTAAATTGTACTTTAAAATGCGGTACCAACATTTGCTGATGATACTAATGGTTTGTTTTTGTGCAAATCCGGCGCAGGCTGAGACTACACAAGGTGAACAATTGTATCAAAAAGGCGATTACAATAAAGGTATTATCGCTTGCACTACCTGTCATGGCCCAAAAGGAGTGGGCAATGCCGAAGCGGGTTTCCCCGTCTTAAGAGGCCAGCATGCTGTTTATACCATAAAACAATTACGTGCGTTTAAAGAAGCAAAACGCACTAATGATTTAAACCGCGTCATGCAAAACATCAGCGCACACATGAGCCAAGAAGAAATGGAAGCAGTTGCCCATTATATTGAAAGTTTACATTAAGGAGTAAGAATTATGTTTAGAAAATTACTATGGATCCTAGTACTTATACCAAGCCTGGCTTTAGCTGCGGAATTTATAGAGGGGAAAGACTACCAGGTACTTACCAATACCAAACCTGTAGAAAATAAAACTACAGGGCCTGTGGTGACTGAATTTTTTAGCTACGGCTGTCCTTGGTGTTTTAAAATGGAAACACCCTTAAATGGCTGGTTAGCAACCGTTGGCAAAAATATTCAACTTGAGCGCGTTCCTGTTGTTTTTCGACCCGAGTGGGAATTGTATGCCAAGGCTTATTATACTTCCAAAATGCTGGCCATGACGAATAAAATGAACCCCTTATTATTCAAAGCCATTCAAGAAGATAAAAAACCCCTAAATACCAAACAAGCTATGATAGATTTTTTTGTAGCCCAAGGAATAGATAAAGAAATCGCTAAAAGCGCTTTTGAAAATTCCCCCAGCATAGACATGCGCGTTACCAACGGTACCGCCTTAATGGCCAGTTACCAAATCAGCGCCGTCCCTGCTTTCGTTGTAAATAATAAATATAAAACCGATTTACAAATGACCGGTAGTCCTGAGCGTTTGTTTGCTGTTATGGATTATTTAATTAAAAAAGGTTAATGGTGGGTCAAATGACCTGAGGTATCCTCACCTTTTTGATCCCCATCGAAGCTCCCTTCTCCCCTCGGGGAGAAGGTGCCCGTAGGGCGGATGAGGGCTTAGCAAAGTGGCATTGACAAAAAAATATCATTACCGTCACCACCCTCATCCGCCCCTTCGGGGCACCTTCTCCCGTAAAACGGGAGAAGGGAGCTTCGATGGGGATCAAAAAGGTGAGGAATTAAATCTGATGTAGGTTGGGCCTTGGCCCAACAATTATCAGCCTCAATGCTACCTCATGTTGGGCCAAGGCCTAATGGCGCTGCCTTAAGCAGCGTCATTTTCAAGCAACCATTTTTTTCTTTGTAATAAAAGCGCTTCCTTTGCTACCTTTCGGTCAATCTTTAATATGGGGTAGGATTGGGTTTTCTT
>JBAZRP010000046.1:0-20819 GCA_041662885.1 Legionella sp. | reverse complement strand
TTGTCCGCGGGATCCAGTTAGATCTTGATTGATACAACCAGTCTCTGACTTATTCAAATTTCCTGGATCCCGCGGACAAGCCGCGGGACGTCGAGCTTGAAAAGATGAATTGTCAACAGACCCTAATCTTGTTTGAACTGTGTATCTTGCGAATAAACTGCGGGACGTAATTATTGTAGTCTCTAGAAGCTTTTATACTCTATAAATGAACTTGCAAAATGCTCAATTTGTGTGTACAGTGGCCTAAAAAAATTAGGAGTATTTTGGATGATTCAAAACGTTGTTGCGTTTTTTTGTGGGACAGGTTACTACACACATTCAGATGATAGCTATAAGGCTATTGTATCAAATGTTACTGGTAAAAATGTAACCGTTTTAGGGTACAATGGTTGCCAAGTTTTAGGCGGTGGTTTGTTTGCTCATGGTGTTGAAGAGTTCGCTGATACATTTTTAGCTGATTTGAAAGAGCAAGAGAATTATAAAAAAAATGAGCCGATTCACATTAATTTAGTTGGCCATTCGCGTGGGGTTTTATCTGCTTTATTAGTAATTAGAAAAATACAAAACGATCCGAAATTAAGTAAAATATGTACAGTTACTGGTGATTTTCGTGATCCAGTACCTGGTAATTTTCAAGTAACGGCAAAGCTTGCTGGTACTACGGCCATTGCGAATCAGATTCGAGATCTTTCTGATTGTGAGGTAGTTAAGAAAATTTATATAACGTTACAAGAAGCACCAATTATACCACTGGCCTTTGATGCCGTGATACCCAAATTCCACCACGCAACACTGGTTGAAGTAGAAACTTTGCCGGGTTTTCATGATGCACAACAAAGAACGCGTCTTGCACCGGTTTTGGATCATAAAAGTTTATTTAGTTTAGGGACTTCAAAATCCTTGTTCATTCTAGCCAGTGATGGCGTTCCTATTAAAGACAATCAGGGTCTTGTTGCGAGACAAATTGAAGCTTATGAGCAATTATTAGCTTGGTCGCGTACTCGCTATAAGGATTTTGGTGAACGTACCCTGCACTATGGTGGACACATTAATGCTAATAATACAGCCAAGTCAACCGTGAATGCTATCAATTGGCGGCATGCGAATTTGAAAGGTATCTTACCCAAATCTGTTTTATATACCAGTTCACATCCTCATTATAATTACAGGAAAAGTATCACCGAACGTTATTGTGATTTAACTCTAGTCTTAGATAGATACCAACACAAACATCCCGATAAATCTGCTCTAATACATACAATTAAAAATGAAGCTGCATCGTTTACATTCATAAATTTAAAAGAACTAAGTAAAAAGTACGCTCATCTTGATTCAAGTATTAATAAGGCTATTAACTACTTGTATACAGAACGGTATTTTGATGGTTTGGAGTCCTTGCTTCCAAATCAGTCTGATGCACACTTGCATCAAAGCATTAATAATCTGATCATGGAATTAAAAGCAGAACTCGTTGTTGAGATAGAATCAGGTAAAACTTTGGAGCAAATAGATAGGTCAAGTGCAGCTTGTATTGCAAAAAACACAGTTACCTTGATCAATGAATTTTATTCAGGAAAACATAATTCAGATAAAATTATCCAACTAGCTCACGATTATGTAGTCGAAAATAGTAGATTAGGACGACAATGGAGTTTAGGTGTTCAGATTCTCGTTGGCGCTTTAATTTGCGTGGCAGCTGCTGTGGTTGGAGCTGTAATTGGCGCTGCAGCTGGCTTCGGACTAGGTACTGCATTATCTGGTCCTGGTGGGCTTATGGCTAGTTTAATCGGAGCTTTTGTTGGTGCTGTTGTGGTAAGTTCTTCTGTAAGCGCCTCACTTGGTTTGACTGCTGGAATCTTTACCGGCAAGAATTTCTTTACGCCTTCTAAGATTGATAAGCATGTGGCTGAGTTGGGATCGCTAATAAATCATGGTATTTAGTTGAGCTCTGAGAATTGGCACATATTAAATAAAAACCATCTGAATGATGCCAATTAAATGGATGTCGGAATAGGGTCAGTCTTGAATGGTACTAAGTTAATCTTAAAGCTCACGCTGAGCCTACGTCACGCGGCTTGTCCGCGTGATCCAGGATCTATGCACAGAGCGAGATCCCTAGATTCCGCGAGCAAGTCGCGGAACGTAGGAGTGAGAGAAATTTAAGCAAAAATTCCTTAACTTAGTGCCATTCGTGTCAGTCCTGATTGAATAAACAGGATTTTTCAATTAGTTCTGAACCCACTGATGTTTTTATATTCTTGTTGTTCAACACTTAAATCGACTTGTAGCAGCGGCTCATTTTTAAAAAACAATAAGTTCGATTGTGACTGCCTCTCTTTAGTACCGTCATTAACATTATTAGAACTACTATTAGATTCCTTAATATTTAACGGTACTGACTTCTGATTTATATCCTTGTCCGTCTCTTTTTCCGAAATAGCGAATAACCGCTTCAACACCGAATCATGCCTGTTTTGTATCGCAACATAGAGCGGGTCTTGCTTTTTGTTATTAGCCTTACACACTTCTATCTTTGGATGTTTTATTAAGGCGTCCACGACGTCAAGATGCCCATTTTTTGCCGCTGTGAACAAGGGGGTTTCCCCATCATTCGTAGTCTTATTTACCTCTGTCTCAGGGTTATTTAAGAAGGCATTCACCAAAGTAAGTTGACCGTTTTCTGCAGCAGTATAAAGAGGTGTTGCGCCTTTTTTATCAACCTGATTGATCTTGGTAAGTGGTTGTTCAAACAAAGCATTAACTACATTAATAAGACCATTATATGCTGCGATATGCAGCAATGTACGACCGCAAGAATCCACAAAATCAGTCGTGGTACCGTCACGAAATTTTATTAGTGAATTCTCACTAAGGCTATTTAACTCATTAACTAAACCACTACCTTCATGCAACTCATTCAAAAACAAGGTAGCGCAAAAAATATGGCTTCCTCTTGATGCAAACTCGATAAGCATAAGTGATTGCACTAATGCTGTGGTTTCTCGATAGCTTCTTAAAGACGAATGACTAGTAAGCATCCACATGCTATTGTTCATATCATAAAATAAATGAACGACATGGCTTTCGGTACCAATCAAAAAACCTACCTCTATAGTGGATGATTTTATTTTATCCAGGAAGTTTATTAAATTACGAGAACCGTCTTTTATTTCTGAGAAAAGAAGAAACCGTTGATAATTATCAAGCGATACTAGCCTTGTATTGCCTTCATCTTTGCGGATCAATTCGGTAGTTTTTTTTAAGTCGTTTTGAGATATGTAAGGACCTTTTACTTCTAATTTTAATTGCAGTGACAGAGGATTTTGATAATTATAAACCTGAATAAAAAAAGGCCGTATAGTTAGTAACATTTTTTCATCTGGGGTGAGTTCTTGAAATTGTATGGCAGATTTATAGCCTGCATCATCTATTGAACTGCGAACTGTTTTGGGATCTAATTTGGCGATAAATTTCATTGTCATAATGAATTGTTCATAAGATGAATTCGAACGCGCTATTTCTGCACTTAACGCAATACCCCAACAGTTACCCCCTTCATTCGTGGGACAATCTAATACTTTCATTAAACTTATAAAATTATCAACCATAGCTCATCTCAGTATATTAAGGGTAAAAGAGTATCTACCTGCTTTGCTAAAAGGCGCAGCGATACAAGCCATACCTGGTTTAATATCGCCAATTGTACCAAAACAACCCTTTGTTTTATACTTTCAACATAGTTACCGGTTCATTCGCCATTAGCTCACCAGTTTTTGGTAGTGCGTATCCACAGCATTTATCTTCAGCAGGCAATCTATAATCCTCTTTTAAATTAACCCTTCTTTCAAAGACTAGAACTTGTTTGCGTTCGCCGCCAGCATCAATAATAGGACTTTCACCGCGTCTGAAAAATCGTACCATTGGTAAAGGAGTTCTATCGTCAAGTTTATCTACTTGAAAGCGAAAATCCTGATTTAAGCTAACCAAATTATGGTAAATTGCATGGGTATGTGCTTGCATCTCTCCATCTGTTGGCAGTGCTAAACCATCATTCAATTCTAGCCAGACTTCTATATCATCGCCATGCGTATAAAATGCCTTCTTTAATACCTTATTTTTTAATTCAGAATCTAAGGTTATCGCTCGTTCCAATTCAGTAAAATCAAGATTGGCACCATTGTATACAACCATTGAATCCCTACCCCAAACAAACATTAATGGTAAATTCGTCTTGGGTTGTTGGAACATTCCATATTTGGTTAATAAGGCTTGTACGTCGCTGGATGCATAAATACGACCCTTATCGCCTAGATTATAACGAATACGTGGCGAAGAACGATCGTTGCGAGCACAAGTGAAAATCAAATTATTATCATCATCGCATTCAACATGATAGTTCATCGGATCGTAATGAAATACCATGGGTAATCCTTTATTTTCACCGTAAAGTTCTCGTGCCAAATTAGGGTTTTTCTCAATGGTTTTGCGTACACTAACTTCATAGTCTGTTTCAACTCCGAGGTTAATATCCAAATCGGATGCACCATAAGAAGAAAACACTTGTTGGAATCCATGTTCTATTACTTGGTCGCGCATAGCTTCTGACATTGCTTGGCCGCCGACTATAGCAATTGCACCAAAATCTGCAAAATTATATCCCTTTTCTTTAGCAAAAGCCGTCAAATCCTTCAAAAATGGCGGGTAACCAGCAACAATTATCTGACTTTTTTCATTGTTTAAGTTATTAGCGATTGCTCTAATTTCTTTTAGATATAAATTAAGTGCTTTTTTAGTTGCAACACTTTGTTGGGTGAAACAGGATGACCATACTCTGGAAAATTTAGCATTCCTGTCTTTAATCATTTCTTTTAGAAAACCCGTTAAAAAATCTTGAATGATTTTTTTGGAAGGATTGTCTATAACATTACCGTGATTAGTATTTAAGGTTTCTATAGCAAGTTCCAATTGGTGTTGTTCATAACGATTAATACTGATTAATTTATCAAGAATTTTTTGTTTATCAGGACCCGTTGCAAAGACCGAGCCTGTTTCACGCATTAATTCATAAACAGTTAAACCGGTTGCCCATGGACCCAGAGCAAAGGCATTAATGTAATTAAGTCGTCTGTGACCAAACTGAAATCTGGCAGCCAAAGCCAAAGACCTTTTGACGGTATCTAATTCCTTTTCACCGCGTACCCATTCAGTTGGTTTGCCAGTGGTACCTGTTGAAGTATCGGTTTTAGAAACCACAGGATATTTGCCATTGATATGAGTATCTTCATCATGTTCTTGCTTTTTGATGTAGTCATTTTTAGTCATTTGAGGAATATCGTGAAATTCTTTATCGGATACTGTATCAAAATGCTTGTCATTCAAATATTTTTTATAAGCAGGAACGTGTTCTGCAGTTTCGAAAAATCTTTGTTTTGCTAATATTTGACCCGCTTCTAATAAAGTAGCCTCACTACCAGCAAATAAGAAACGCGTTTTAATTCGTGTTAAACCACCAATGCTTACTTGATATAACCAGCTGAAAAAAGAACCTACAAACCTGTCATAAAAATTATGCCAGCTGTTTAGTATTCTGTGATTGTGACGACCAGCATGTCGTAATCCGTGCTCGCCAGCTTGTTTGCGTTTTTGATCCGCATCTTTACTATTAGTCCACAAAGCAGCTTCCAATGCACGCACTAATTGCTCATCGCTCAGATTTTTATTAGTAGCTTCGCCCAAATATTTAACTAAACTATTACGGTTTATATTAAACTCGCGATCTTCGTTATCACCGTATTTGCTCACCACAGTTAGATTTAGACGGATGGTTCTATAAAATAAGGCCATGAACTTACTATGGAAATTTACTCCGTTTTTACCCAGCAGATCTCTGGGATTGCTTGCGCCATCTTTGAATATGATTCGTTCACCGTATTCAGCGTTTTTATAAAGTACTACTGGGGTTTTTAATGTAAACGTTGCCATATTTATATTCCCAAATTAAGTTCATTAGTTTCAGTTTCTGTTTCATTAGTAGCTTTAGTTTGGAAAAAGCCACCACCATCGATTATCATTTTTGCAAGAGGCATACGTTGCGCTTGAGGTGGCTTGTCACCATATCCCATACGAACGAGCATCCATAGGTCATCTTTTCTATCTTCATTTTTGAAGTGATCATTCATGAGTTCATGGGCTTTTTTATTGGTAATTACACTTCCAAAAGGATGAAGGTAAATACCGTGTTTGGTCATAGTTAACCATAAACGCGCCATCATGTGCCCTGCCTTATTCCAATCTTGAAAAGTTTGAAAAGGACCTGAAATCCATGCTACAGCGGGAGTTCCTGCCATACCATCTTCATAAGTTTTGAGCACTTTGCCATAAACTCCTGGTGCCCGAAAAGCCCAGTTTACATGGGCAAATAACCACATAAGATAACCTGAAGTATTCATTGCATAAGCGGCCAATCCATCAGCACGTTTCTTAGCATCTGCCGTAGAAAATCGCATCCACGAGCCCACTTCTTTACGCGCTTTGGCTTCACTCATATCGAAAAACATTGTTTCAGCATTTAAATGAATTACCCATTTAACTTCATCTTCTTCTTGTGAAAATTCCAGTTTATGCCCATAACGCGCAGCAACTGCTGATAACTCATCAAGTACTTCTTTTGGGATTTTTTTACCGTTATAGGGAAGTCTTGAAGTTTGTCGGTCTATTATCAATTGGCGATTCAAGTTTTCAGGTTCTTTTCTTGAAACCAATTTTAAACTAGCCAATGCTTGAGGTCCCTTTTTTTGTGGGTCTAAATTAGTGTCCAAATAAGTCGCTTCAACATCCAAACCAAGCGGAGCTGCTGCAATTTCTAAAGTTTCAATAAGAATACCAAATCCCACATGAACAAAACTGCCGATAGGATTAGTACCCGGTAACAAACGCTCTGGATCGTACATAAGAGTAACGGTATTATCTTTTTCCATGCGAAAAAGCCAGGTTTGCATATTATGTGGTGATGGTGTCCAACGCCCGTATTCAAGAATTTCTTTCCACCGGCTATTAATAGGAATATCGTTAGTTACGTTTAACGGATTAACATTAGTTATGGTTTCTGGAGGGCTGGTTTTTATGAAATCACTAATCGCTCCGAAAAATAAATATGCCGCGGAACCAAGGGCCAACACTGTTCCTGCGATAACTCCACCTAGAACTGAGGTAAAGATAAATGCAATAAATATAAAAGGTGTAGTTATAAGATAAAGCTCATTTCTTGCTAGTGCTTTATCGAGTTCTGCATAAGGGTAGAATATAAAATCAACCAATCGTTTAAAATTTGACTTAACTTCATTAATTCGCAGTGTAAAGCTGGACATATTTACTACTTAATACAGATTAATTGTGCCTGGATTATACATCAGGCTTAAAATGAGGGCAATAGACAGTTAAAAGGATGTCATCTCATGTTGATGAGTACGGTAGTTTTCCCTGTATTGTGTTTTTATTGAACTACAAGTATAATAAGTTATATTTGTTTCTCCAAGCAAACTCAATGTATTTACTTAACAAAGATACACATCCGCTCAAATATTTGTCAGAAATAAAGCAAATTACGAAGCCTTTACTTGGTTTGGGTATTACTCATTTTAAATTTACGCTTTTCTTAGCAGATGGTAAAAGGGTTACTTTTTGTAACGATTCAGACTGGCTTATTCATTTTTATAAGCAAGACTTTCATTTATTGGGCGATTTTGATACAAATCCTTTTGCGATTGAAGCGGGAACCTATATCTGGGATCACCTTCCTAGCACCCCTTTTTCTCCAGTAGCACGTTCAGCGCAGGATGATTATAATTTTTCTCATGGATTAAGTATTGTGCGACATCACGATGATGTAGTTTATTGCTATGATTTTGCAACAAATAATGAAAATTTAGCTATTAATAACTTTTATATCCATTTTTTGGATTGTCTCGAGCAATTTATTCTTTATTTTAATGACAGAGCACAGGCATTAATTAGGCAAGCCATGCAAAATCCCTTACAAATCAAAGAAAGACCAACAGTATTTAACTTAAAAGCACTGTATCCGGAATTTGATAAAGACAGTTTTTTAAAAAATATTAATATAAAGCATTTGTATCTTAAGAATAGTAATGAGTTACAGTATCTAACAACGAGAGAATTACAATGCTTTCGTTTATTAAATAAAGGCTTTTCTCAAAAGCAAGTCGCGCAAGAGTTGAAACTATCACCACGAACTGTGGAGCATTATCTCAGACAAGCAAAAGAACGCTGTGGCTATAGTAGTTTGAGTGCACTACAACTTATGGTAAATGAACATATAAAACATTAATAGCAGTCCTAGGTTGGGCCTTGGCCCAACTAACACGCTTTATTGCGACAGAACATCTGTTAAAACGTAGTTTCTATCCGATTATTTTCCTGAAAATTTCTAAAATTTTCAGCGGCTTCCTTTTGTTTCTCTTCAGTTAAACAATGCTTTTTCCGTTGCGCCGGATCTTTCATGTTTTCGCATTGTTTATTGAAAATCTTTAAACTTTTGGGTGGTACTTTATCTTCTGCGAAGCCTAGTAGCGGTATAAGGGTTAAAATTAATACTAGCTTTTTCATAACTCTCTCTTTTGTTAGGTGAAGTAATCGTTTAATAACTGGATGGTGATTGGTTTTATTATTTGGCCGCCATAGGGTGAAGGCTTGCCCTCACTGTATGTGGGAATAACTTTATCGGTTAAATTACTTACAAAAATATAGCGCTTATCGCCCTTTTCAATGAAGCCTATAAACCAGCCATCGCGTAATTTTCCATTATGGCCGGAACCTGTTTTTCCGTAGAATGAAGCATTATTAGCCAATGTACCTTGATAGAGATTTTTCTTGGTGGATTCCACTGCTGCATCAGAAACAGGAAGCTCTTTCTTAAGCATGGCTTTTAAAAACTCTAATTGCTCATGAGCTGATATTTTTAAACTTCCAGACAGCCAGGCATTAGTAAGACCATTGTTTTTACCCGGATCACCACTGAAGTCTTGGTTACCGTAGTCAAATCCTGCTAAAAATTTCTCGATTCGTTCACTACCAAGCTGCGGCGTCAGTTGCTGTGAAACCCAAACAACAGAATATTTAAGCCAAGTACTTGGAGTTTGATCTTGTTCGTGCTCTGGAAGAACCCCTTTTTCACCATTCCATTTAAATACCGTATTCTGATTAATTATTCCTTGATTGAAAGCCATTAGTGATAAAGGTATTTTAAAGGTTGAGTTTGGAGCAATTCGTTGATGACATCGATTATATGGATTATATTTACTCAAAATCTTGTGTTCATTCACATCGTAAAGAATAAAACATGCGTGGTAATTTTTAAACAATTCGTAATATTTTTTGGCGGGTATGGTTTTGGCCATACTACTAAAATTAATAATCATTAAAAATATTATCAACAACTTTTTCATAGCAGATCCTGTTCAAATAGCGCCATTTTAATGATAAATTTACTATAAATCAAACAGATTCAAACTAAAAAAAAATTAAAAAAACTGGCTCTCTGAATATATATTGCTACAATATAACTATTAGTTCAAAAAGGATAAGTACAAGATGATATTTATTGTCGGACAACGCTGGATAAGTAATACCGAATCTCAGTTAGGTCTGGGCATCATTACTGATGTAACCAGAAGACAGGTGAGCTTATTGTTCCCTGCTGCCAATGAAGAGCGTATTTATGCCATTGATAGTGCCCCGCTTAGTCGCATTACCTATAAAGAAGGTGAAGAAGTAGTCACTACAGATATGAAAAAAGTTAAAGTAACCTATGCCGAAGATCAGCATGGTTTATTTATTTATATAGGAACTGATGATTTAGGGAATCAAATACGAGTAGAAGAGCGCGCACTTAATAGCTTTATTAAATTGAGCACACCCCAGCAAAGACTGTTTAGCGGACTCATTGATAAACTAGAATCCTTCCAGTTGCGCATTGACACCCTAGCCCATGCTAATAGATTACAGCAATCACCCGTTCAAGGTTTGCTTGGTTCAAGAACCAACCATTTACCCCATCAATTATATATAGCTTCTGAAGTTGCTCAAAGATATGCACCTCGGGTACTTCTAGCAGATGAAGTGGGTTTGGGTAAAACCATTGAAGCCGGTATGATAATTCATTATCAATTGCAAACAGGACGTGCTAAACGCGTTTTGATAGTAGTTCCTGAAAGCTTAATCCATCAATGGTTGGTGGAGATGATTAGACGCTTTAATTTGCATTTTTCCATTATCGATCAAAATAACTACGATAGTTTTACTGAGGAAGACTTTGAGGACCTGGAAGAGCCTGCTGAAGATATTCAAAATAAATTTGAATACGAACAATTAGTCTTATGCAGCCTTGATTTCCTATTGGAAAATAATGAGGCACAAAAGCAAGTATTGGCTACCGAATGGGATATTTTAGTTATTGACGAGGCACATCATCTGCAATGGTCACCAAAAAAGAAAAGTCCTCAATACAATCTTGTTGAAAAATTATCCAAGAAAAGCGCTGGTTTGTTGTTGTTAACTGCAACTCCTGAACAAGTTGGCATTCAAAGTCACTTTGCCCGCTTGCGTTTGCTTGATCCTGCACGATTTTATGATTTAGAACAGTTTGAAAAAGAAGAGCTGGGTTATAAGGCGGTGAATGACTTAGTTCAAGAATTGTTAGAACATTCGCAAACAACAAAGATTACTGATTTGGATGCAAAACTTCAAAAACAATTAAAAAAATATCTCGGTTCAAAGCTACCGACAACAATCAAAGAATCGATAAAAAGTTTATTAGACAGACATGGAACAGGTAGAGTTCTGTTTCGTAATACACGATCTGTGGTTCACGGATTCCCCCAATGCCGTTTACATCAATATGCTTTACCCGCTTATCCTTATGAGCCGGAAGATATTAATACCTTATTCCCCGAAGATGTTTTAGATTTAAAATCCTGGCTGCAAACTGACCCACGCGTGGCTTGGCTAGCCAAGATTATTACGGAACTCAAACCAGAGAAAATTCTAGTCATTTGTGCCAAAGCCAAAACTGCAATTGCCCTAGAGCAGCATTTAAAAATGAAAGTTGGTATTCGTTGTACGGCCTTTCATGAAGGTTTATCGATAATCGAACGTGACCGAGCTGCCGCCTATTTTGCAGAGCAAGAAAATGGTGCTCAAGTTATGATCTGTTCAGAGATAGGTAGTGAGGGTAGAAATTTTCAATTTGCGCATAATCTGGTTTTATTTGATTTGCCGCTAAATCCAGACTTATTGGAACAACGTATTGGCCGATTGGACAGGATAGGTCAACAACACATAGTAGAAATTCATGCGCCCTATTCTGAAGGTTCGGTTCAAGAAACACTATTTCGTTGGTTCCATGAAGGTATGAGTCTTTTTGAAAAAAGCAGCTCCATAGGCTGTGCTACTTTTAGCACCTTTGAGCACAAGCTGGTTCCTTTGTTACTAAAGCCCAACCCTACTGCTATCGATAATCTGATAGAAGCTACCAGAGCGCATACCGAGGAAATTCACATCTTACTTCAAGAAGGACGTGATCGCTTATTAGAGCTTAGTTCCTGCGATTCTGAAGCGGCACATGATTTAATTGAGTTAATTGAAAAAGAAGAAAACAATCAAAATCTGATAGATTATATGGGACAGGTATTTCAGGAGTTTGGGATTGATCATGAGTTTCATTCCGATCATACCGAAATTTTACGTCCAACTGATCACATGAAAACCAGCCACTTCCCTGGTTTGAAAGAAGATGGAGTTACCTGCACCTATTCCAGAAGAAAAGCCCTAATTCGAGAAGATATTGAATTTTTAAGCTGGGAACATCCTATGGTAAACGAGTGCATGGAGATGATTTTGGACTCGGAATTAGGAAATACAGCCTTAACTACCATTTCTGTTAAAAGCGTTACTCCTGGAACTGTCTTTTTGGAATCTTTTTTTACAATTAACTGTATCGCTCCTAAATATTTACAATTGGACAGATTTTTATCAATGGAGCCAATTCGTATATTAATGGACGTGAGTTTAAAGAATTTATCCCATATTTTGGATTACAAACAACTAAATTTAATGTGCCAACCTGTGAAATTGCATTTAGCTAGCGCAATTATCAAGCAGATTCGTGAGTCTGTTGAAGCCATCTTGGAAAAAAGCACAGAAATTGCTGAAGAAAAAAGCGCTGAATTTATCAAACAAGCTACTAGTACTATGAATGAAAGTTTGGAAGGTGAATTGAATCGACTCGTGGCCTTGAAGAAAATTAATCCATCAATTCGTGAAGATGAAATTGATTTTATCAAACAACAAATCGAGGATAGTGAATACTATCTACGGCATGCGGTGTTAAAACTTCAAGGTTTGAGAGTGGTGATTAATAAGTAACTTGCTTTTGTCGTTGCGAGCGCAGCAACGACAAGGCTAGGCTCGCAATTGACGGACAGAGTGCTACTCATGATCCGGATGTACAACAAAAATTCCAGGAGCATTACGTAAATACTCGTTATAATCCATACCATAACCGAATATGTAATGATCTTCTACTTCTAATCCTACAAAGTCTGCTTTTTGCAAACCATTAGCGACCCGTTTGCGGTATTTATCTACTAAAACTGCACAATAGACTTGACTGGCACCTAAACCCTTTAGCTCTTCGATAATTGCGGCTAAAGTAACGCCTCCATCCAGTATATCGTCAACGACCAATACTGTTCTGCCAATTAAGTTAGTAGAGGGTTTAACTTTCCAATGTATTTCACCGCCTGTAATAGCGCCACGATAGCGCGTTGCATGGACGTAATCTACTTCTAGAGGGAAATCCAATCTAGGTAACAAATTACCCAAAGGCACTAATCCACCCACCATAACACAGATAAGAACTGGATTTTGATCTGCTAATTTTTCATGAATTTCTTTTGCCATCCTATCAAGCGCTGCCTCAACTTCGTCCGTGGTATATAAGCATGTTGAATTTTCATAAACTGATTTAATTGTACTAGGTATAGGCATCTATTGATCCTTTAAGGTTAAGCAAAAACACAAAAACGCAGGTTGGAACGAGGCCTGACCTACGTTTTCGGGACGAAAGCGTAAGTATACAAAAACTAAGGCCTAGAATTCAACAATGATTTCATCCAATAACTGGATGTAAGCCCGCCGGAATTATTTGATTTATCGGTTGTTTAATCAAAGAGGGATGAATTAATTCATATTTTTGAGCAATGTAACAATAAACGCCAGAAGGTAAAGGCCAAATCATTTTACCTACTTCATCCAAAAATAATAATTTATTAATTACTAATTGTTTGTTAATTGGCAAAAAATAACACATATTACTTAATAAACATTGCCTATAACCTCTTTGAGTAAAGGTTCTATTAAGATAAATAGGACTTCTCATTTTAATCGTTCGGTCATTGTAGCAATTGAGAAAGCCGCATTTTACTGCAGCGCCCCAGATACTCCATGGATTAATCCCTAAAAAAACCACATGCCCCATGGGTTTTAATACCCTATCAATTTCATCTAGCAAGGTAATACTGTTAGGAAAAGACTCCAAAGTTAAGGGGGCTATAATACAATCCACACTATTGCGTGGGAAGGGCAATTGATTAAGCGAGCACTCTAGATGCTTGTTATCTTTAAGACTAAATGGTGAAGCTATCCAAGTATGTTGAAAATATAAGTGATTCAACCACTCATTTGTTCCGCAACTCCCTAATTGTACTAGAATTTCACCGCGGACAAAATCATTGGATTTTTTTAAATCTCGAGCAAATTCTAAGCCAACAGTGGCTCCCAATGGCGTTTTGAACCATTTATTGAGCGCTCGAAAATGCTTTATTTGCTGGGTTATCAACAAAATTATGCCTTTTTTAGATAGAGTCTAGTGTCTATGGAGGTCCTCTTAATACAATACAACGAGTTTCCAATTCAAACAATTCATTTTTCAGGAATTCAGTATATACTTATACTCATAAATGGATATTAAAATATAAGAGATCTATGGCTTTAGCAACTGATCAGACAAGGCTGCAGGGAATTGGACAGTTACTTGTTCATGAAAAACATTTGGAAAAATCTCAAGCAATTGAATACCATAAGCAAGCAACAGCTGAAAAAACTCCCCTGCTTCAATTTTTAGTTAAAAATAAAATACTAACAGCTGAACAAATAGCGCTTACTGCCGCACAAAATTTTGGCGTACCCATGATTGATCTCAATTGTATTGATCAGGATTCAATTCCACCTAATTTAGTTAGTGAAAAATTGATGCGTCGGCATAATCTGATCCCCTTATTAATTCGAGGTAGCTATTTGTACATTGCCACTGATGACCCCAGTAATCAGGCACCTCTTAAAGAAATTCAATTTAATACCGGGCTAACTACACATGCCCTAGTTGTAGAAACTGATAAGTTAAGCTTACTGATTGAACAACTTTTGACTGCGAAAGAAAGCCAAGGTTTATCCGATTATGTGGATGATTCAAATGACTTAGAAGGTTTGGAAATAAGTACAGAGGACGAAGAGCATGATGCTGATTTAGCAAGCTCAGTCACAGATGATGCGCCCATAGTAAAATTTGTTAATAAAATACTGCTAGAGGCAATTAAACAAGGGGCTTCGGATATCCACTTTGAACCCTATGAACGTGATTTTCGTATTCGATTTCGGCAAGATGGTATTTTGCATGAAGTTGCCAATCCTCCTCCTGGTCTGTCCGCCCGCATAACCGCACGCATTAAAATTATGTCGAATTTAGATATTTCAGAACGTCGTATTCCTCAAGACGGTGGTTTTAAAATGAGGTTATCTAAATCACGATCTATTGATTTTAGGGTTAGCACCTGTCCTGTTACTTCCGGTGGTGAAAAAGTTGTAATGCGGGTACTTGATCCGAGTAATGCTAAATTGGGTATTGAAGCTTTGGGGTTTAGCCCCTATCAGCAAAAACATTTTGTTAAAGCCATTGAGCGTCCACAAGGTATGATACTGGTTACAGGACCTACTGGTAGCGGTAAAACTGTAACTTTGTATACAGCTTTAAATATTCTAAATACTATTGATGTTAATATCTCGACTGCCGAAGATCCTGCTGAAATAAAAGTTCCTGGAATTAATCAGGTTAATATTAACCCCAAATCAGGCCTTACCTTTTCTGGAGCATTGCGCGCCTTTTTACGCCAAGACCCCGATATAATCATGGTTGGTGAAATACGCGATTTAGAAACAGCTGAAATTGCTATAAAAGCCGCACAAACAGGACATTTGGTTTTATCCACTTTGCATACCAATTCAGCTTCAGAAACTTTAAATCGCTTGATGAATATGGGCATTCCTACATTTAATATTACCAGTTCTGTAAGTATTATTATTGCTCAAAGATTAGCTAGAAAATTATGCGAACAATGCAAACAAGTACGTGATGACTATACAGAGCAAGGCTTAATAGAGTTAGGATTTGCAAAAGAAACCATTAATGATATCAAAATCTATAAGGCCGTTGGTTGTTCGCACTGTACTAATGGTTATAAAGGTCGAGTGGGCTTATTTGAAGTATTACCCATGTCGAAAAAAATCGGTCAATTAATTATGTCTGGTGGTAATTCTCAGGAAATTTTGCAAGCGGCACAAGCTGATGGCATGTTAACGGTTTATCAATCCGGTCTTGAAAAAGTAGCACGAGGAATCACTACTATTGAGGAGGTCAATCGGGTAACCGTTGACTAAGTTTATGCCTAAAAGCACCAATACCTTAATCACCTTTCAATATACCGGTATTAGTAAATCCGGTAGTAAAACTATTGGCGATATTCAAGCCAGAAGTTTAGCCTTAGCCAAAGCGGAGTTGCGTAAACAGGGAATTATTATCAATAAGGTAGTTAAAAAGCGCAAACCGTTTTTTGATAAAAAAAATCGCAAAATTAAACCCGGTGATATCTCTGTATTCAGCAGACAATTAGCAACAATGATTGAATCAGGCATTCCCTTGGTTCAATCCTTCGATATTATGGCCAAAGGTCAAAGTAACCGAAAATTAAAAGATCTAATTGAAGCGATAAAGTACGATATTGAAACGGGCTTGACCCTGTCCGAAGCTTTAAAAAAACACCCAGAACATTTTAATGAATTGTTTTGTAATTTGGTGGATGCGGGTGAAAAATCAGGTTCTTTAGATGTGATGTTGGATAAGGTTGCAACTTATAAAGAAAAAATTGAAACCATCAAAAAGAAAATCAAGAAAGCACTCACCTATCCTATGGCAATTTTAGTGGTCGCGATTCTTGTAACTGCGGGCTTACTTATATTTGTGGTTCCGCAATTCGAATCCTTATTTAAAAGTTTTGGTGCTGATTTACCGGCTATGACAAAAGCGGTGGTGAGTATGTCAAAATTTTTCCAAAATTATTGGTACTTGATTTTTGGTACTATAATAGCAGGCGTCTTTGCTTTTATTTATTCCAAAAAACATTCGCCAAATTTTGCACAGAATGTGGATAGGACGCTATTGAAAATACCGGTTATAGGGCCTATTTTAATTAAAGCTTCTATAGCCCGCTATGCGCGTACCCTTTCGATTACCTTTGCTGCAGGCCTACCTTTAGTGGAAGCTTTAAAGTCGGTAGCTGGTGCGACTGGTAATATCATTTACTCGAAGGCTACCGACCAAATTCGAGAAGAAGTCTCTACCGGACAACAAATGAATATAGCCATGGATAATACCCATTTGTTTCCCAATATGGTGATACAAATGGTGGCTATTGGCGAAGAATCTGGCGCCTTGGAAAAAATGCTCAGTAAAGTAGCTGACTTTTACGAAGAAGAAGTGGACAATGCCGTGGATTCCTTGAGTAGTTTATTAGAACCTATCATAATGTGTATCTTAGGTGTTTTAGTTGGCGGTTTGGTGGTTGCTATGTACTTACCAATATTTAAATTAGGCTCGGCTATATAAAGGGAATATGTAATGATTAAAGATTTACTGGTAAATCATGCTTGGTTTGTTTACATTCTTATTGCTTTGCTCTCACTTTCTGTTGGCAGTCTTTTAAATGCGGTGATTTACCGTTTACCTTTGATGATGCAGGCGGAATGGCAACATCAATGCTGCGATTTATTAAATATTAAAGAAAAACCACAAAAACAAGCTCTTAATCTATTCTTCCCTAGATCATTTTGCCCTAAATGCAAAACCACTATAAAAGCCTGGCAAAATATTCCCTTGTTAAGCTATTTATATTTGCAAGGTCGTTGCAATCAATGTAAGGAGAGTATTTCCATTCGCTATCCTCTGATTGAATTAGTGACTTTACTGCTATCTTTGTATTCGTGTTGGCACTTTGGGTTGACTGCTCAATTGCCTTTTGCCTTATTAGCCATTTGGCTACTTATAGCTATCTTTTTCATTGACTTAGATCATCAATTGGTTCCGGATAGTTTAAGTTTGAGCTTATTGTGGCTGGGTTTGATAGCAAATACTCATCACTTATTTACCAGTTTGCCTAATGCTGTGCTGAGTGCTGTTGTTGCCTATCTTAGCTTATGGATTTTTATCCAGGTTTTTTATTTGGTAACTGGTAAAATTGGTATGGGTAATGGTGATTTTAAGCTATTTGCTGCCTTCGGAGCCTGGTTTGGCTGGACTTTGCTGCCTTTAATACTCTTATTTGCCTCAGTTACTGGTTCTATAATAGGAATTACTCATATTGTTTTGAATAAACAATCAAAGGAGTCGACTATAGCCTTTGGCCCCTATTTATGTGTGGCAGGATTGGTAGCCTTGTTTTGGGGGCATGCTCTGATTAATTGGTATTTAACTTTCTCATTTCATTAGGGCGTGTTTACAATTAAATTTCAATTCCTTAAGCGTTCTTAACGTTCTCTTAACAATTATCGCATATAATGAACCTTTTGACGGCAAACCATGGGGCTTTTTAGATGGCAATTACTCAGATAGACATTCAGCAACTGCTTAGAAATACCATTATTCAAGAAATCAGAACTGCTAATTTCAATACCTTAAAGTACTATATATTAGATAATTTAGTACAAAAAACACACATTCCTGCCGTAACTCATAATATAATAGCTCAGTTAGATCAAATTTGTGTTGCAGATGAAACACGCATTAGAACTAAGTTGACCAATGAGGCGTGCGCACTTCAACTTGAAGCTGATGAAAAAGAACAAAGAACTGATGCAGTTAATGGCGATGCCCAGCAAAATCAACAAACGAAGCGAATAATACAACGCGAACTTACTGGCTTCAGAAATGAAGCCAGAATAATACGCGAACAAATTAGTACTGTTAATGATGCCATTAAAAAAGATGAATCTGCGATAGATACTATCAAAGAACGTATTTGGGAATTAGAGCTTCAAATTCAGATGGTGAATAATCAATATAATCATCCTATGGTATCTTCGGTAGTTGTTCCGCCCGTAATGGTGGTTCCATCAACAGTTCTCCATGGTATGGGGCATCAAACTATTGTTCATCATCCAATAGCCCCTCACCCTGTCTTTATCAATCATAGGGATAATTACAAAGCATTCCATAAATACCGGCATTTCAATGAACGTTATAACCTATATCATGGATTTTACGGCAGAATGAATGCGGCATTATTACTTATTGAACGAGAAAAACTTCAGCGACAATTAATAGAAAATAAGAACGAACTAAACTCTTACGAACGCAGCCTCACGGACTATAACAGCGATTTAAATACTTTAAAAAATACAGCTGATGAAATTGAAAGAAATGAGCGTGCAACAAGTTCTGAATTAGAAAAGATACAGCAAAAAGAAGACAGAGCAGATGCACGCGAACTTCGTGCCAGAGCTAGAAATGTTCATCAGCACGATGGTACTCCGGACCTAAATCAATTAACTTCGAGTGCTCGTAAGATGTTAGGTGCTAGAATAAATACTGAATTGCGCGTACTTTATGCCACACATGCAGAACATAAAAAACTAGTTGCTGCTAGTGGATATGATCGATTTAGAGTCGAACTTGCGGCTGATAATTTAGAGCATTTGCAAGGTAACGATGCGCCCACCTTAAGAAGAGTAGAACAGTTAGCTAATAAATATGTTAGTGATGTGGAAAAAAACTCCCTATTACAAAACATCTTAACAAAATCAGAACAAAAGGTACGTACGCTTAAGACTGAATTAGAAGAATTAAAACGACAAAAAGTCAATGGAAGTAACCAGCAAGCACAAGCAGCCTCAAAAAATGTTTCGCTTGGACAAAATAACTTGGACTTGCAAACAGAATCAGAAAAAGCAACAACTAAGGCAAAACGTACATTATGGGCTGGTCTGGCTGGCGTTGTACTTACTGGTTTGTTTATAGTATTGCTACTAACACTACCGATATCAGCGCCTGCTCTTTTTATTAGTTTAGCAGTTATTGCGGGTATATTTGCCGGTGGTTTCCTAGCTGCCAGTGCTTATCAGCACTATAAAAAATCTGCCATTGAAAGCACTATTGCTGAAAACAATAAAACTATTGACATTAATAATACATTAATTAAAAAAAATGAAAACCAAGACGGTCTGACTGCTAATATTGCCAATAAAGACTTAGAAATAGTACAAGCTGAAGCAGAAATGTCAGGTGCTAAAAATGTTTTACTCAATCATAATGTGCAGATGAACCGTGATTGGGATAGTGTACAAAATCTACAACCACAAGCATACACTCCAGTGAATGAGCGTGGTAATCAAGGATTTTTTAATAGTACACCTCAAACACTTGATGATAAAAATATCATTAGTGGTGTTCAAAACGATCAACAACCAACGCACATTTAAATTAATAGTTTGTCCGCGGCGCAAAAGTCGCGGGATTATTACCATATATGCGGCGGAATTTATAGACATAATGTTTTTAATTTGTTAAAATCGCGTTCAGGTTTTAGCCATTTCAAGCATTTTACAGGGTAAAATGATGTATCTATATGATTTTTTTTACTTATTTTTTGTTGAAGTAGATCAGATTTATTTCGGAAAAAAGTTTGAAGCCTATGCAGAAGCTGAACCAGGTTATGTACAATCTTGGATACAAGCTTATCTGAATGCATTCAAAACTTCCCCCAAAGAACCTTTAAAAACTGACTTTATTAAAGAAATTCACAGTACCGTAATGAGTTTTGATAAAAAAAATAATGATCGATATAAAAGCTATAGAACGCAGGAAACCAGCTTTCAAATTCAACCATTTGAACAAAATAAAACTAATGAGCAAACTAAGATTGTTGACTATACTGCTACAACCAAAGGGATTGAGGAGTTTATAAATAATTCGATTATTAGTAAGGATTCCGCGCATCAAATAATCATAAGAAGAAAAAAGAATAAAGATACTTACTGGCAATTACAAGGAACATTTTTGAGTGAGTATGTTAATAATAAGCTTATCAAAAGTGATAAGTTCAATGTCGAACTTGACCGCATGAAGATACATGAATTAATATCTAACAACTCCAATGAAGTATTTATTAAAAGTACCTCGCACCAGCCTTCCAAAAAAGATGGGCCAAGTAAAAATCATGTTTTTATGGAATCCTTTGTAGCTCAGTATAATGCTTCTATAATTAAAGCAAAATCTGCTGATGACAAAATTGCTGTTATTGTTGAACTTGCTCAAAAAATAGCTCAGTTACGTCCCTTTGATGGCGCTGTTATTAGAACCTGTTATATATTAATTAATACTTTATTGAGAAATACTCAACTACCAATCACTCTATTGA
>JBAZRP010000045.1:0-21291 GCA_041662885.1 Legionella sp. | reverse complement strand
GGATTTCCTACAAAGAAAATTAAATACGGTAATGAAAGGATTAGATAGAGAAAATGTAAAAACGCAGCCTGAACAAAATAATGTGGATATTTTCGAAACAAGAATTAAAGCACTTCAACACGAGATTGATATTCTTCTCGCTCAAGCACCCAAATGCAAAGTATATACTGTCAATCGAACTACATTTGAAAAACTCATATTAATTATGAAAGATAATATTGATGGGATTATGTTGGAGCTTGATGAGGTAGCTCCGTTGTTCATACGATTATCAAAAGATGAACATTGTGAAGAGAGGGGATTTTACTTAACTGCTTATAATGGAAATGGATCTTATAGCTATAGAACGATTAGCAGGGGAACGGATTATATTGAAAGAGTAATAATAAGTATCATTGGGGGTACTCAACCGGGAAAATTAGAACGTGTTGTTAACGAGATGAAAAATAACTTAACAAATGATGGATTTTTGCAGCGTTTTCAAGGTGTGGTTTATCCAGATGTTAAAGTTCGATTGTCTCAAGATAAGCAAGGAGCAGAAGAGTTAGAGAGGAAATGGAACATTTTATTGGCAAGTTTAAATAATATGCCACATGATGAAATAGTTGTTCGTTTCGATGATGAAGCACAAGAGGTATTTGATTACTGGCGAGAAGAAACTACTATTCAAGCCTATGAAATGGAGCCTCATTTGAGCGCGCATGTTGGAAAATCTTATGAATTTGTTGCTGCGCTTTCAGTGTATTTATTTCTTTATGAAAAATGGGGGCGTATATCAGGTGAGCAATATATACCTGTTGATTATATTCTTCGCGCAATTAAATTAGGGGCTTATTTTTTAAGTCATGCAAAACGGATGTATGGTTTGGCATATAAAGATGATATTCCTGCAAGGTCTTTAGCTAACAAATTACCACTTTTAGGTTCTTTTTTTACTCGATCCCAAATCAGAGATAAAGATTGGTCTAATTTAACTCAGAAAGAAGATCGACTGGAGGCCATTAACAAATTAATACAACGAGGATATATTTCTACAAAAATAAATGGCAAATATTATATCAACCCAGAGTCTCTCGTAGAGGAGTAAATTTATATTTCTCTTTAAATGTTACACCCACAAAACCCACATTTGCTGTTTTTTGATCGAATGTGGGTTTTGTGGGTGTAACAATAAGACATATTTTAAAAAATATTGATGTAAATTGAGAAAAAACTTGAGATATGGTGACAGAGTTAGATGCGGTATAATTGTCTTAATTTCTTGTTAAATACAGGGAAAATACAGAAAAGGGCAATTAAAAATGGCGACATTTAAACCGGGGCAGTCTGGAAATATATCGGGGAGGCCAAAAGGTCGTCCAAATAAAAATACACAATTGGTAAAGCTTTTGGAGGCACATTCAGAAGCATTGATTAACAAAGTTATTGAGCTAGCTCTTTCGGGAGATACTATATCACTTCGATTATGTATTGAGCGCTTGATTCCAAAGGTAAAAGATAAATCTGCTGCCATTATTATGCCTGATCTCAGTACTATTGAGGTTAAAAAAGCAATACCTGAAATGCTTAATTCACTTGCAGGTCAAGAGATTTCCATACCTGAGCTAAAGGGACTAATAGATATCATACAAACGCATGATGACACAAAAAAGCAACCTGTCATGAGTTTGAAGCTCAATACAAAAGATCCCAACGAGGCTGCCCGTATATATGCTGAAATTATGAAAGGGGGCGGTAATTCCCCCGTTTAAAGATGCTGATAATGACATTCTTCCGAGTATTAAAAATAATAATTATTTTTTTATTGGAGCTCCACTGTTAAATTCTAATAATCTATCCCAGTCAATAGCCCCATTAATATCTGAAAAATCAATTAAAAATTCTTTTACAAAGCGATTTTTAGCTTGATCAAACGCGAGTTGAAAGGTAGGTCTATGTTGTACAGGCTTTTCTCCCATTAATCTAACGATACGAAGATAAAAATCAGGCTCTCTTGTAATTAGAGCCCAAAAGGATTGTCCAGCTAATTCTCTAAAATTAACTTTACTCTTAGCGGACTGTCGTTTTCGACCATAGCAATAGCCAACCACTGGATCAAAATGAAGTGCCAATTTAAGTAAACGCTTGTTTAGTGTGGCAAAATTCTCACCTTGTTTCTTTTTGCTATCGGAGTTAAAAACATTAACACCTGATTTGACTGCAATTGGCATTATAGAGGCTGTGGTCGTAATAGTAATATCAACCCCTTCACCATCAGACGTTACAACTGTATGCATTGGGTTTGCTTGTTGAGCCACCCATTTTGCTAGAGGTTCAAAAAATTCATTCCCAAATATGGTTTCATCAGAACTAGACACATGTGCCCTTAAGATTTCTTCCACGATATCGCTGGCATCGTTTACACCCACAGCTCGGTATAAATATGGATTTTTCCTTTTAAGAGTATTTATTAATTTTAAGTTATTGAGAGATAGAGATCGTTTATTATAAAAAGAATCGAGTAAGTCGCTAATTTTTTTCTCAAGTAACAGCGTATCTATTGTATTTATTTCTGACATTCTTCACCAACTTTGATTTTAAGCATTTAAAAGATTCCAGTGCTAATTACTAATGCTAGCCTCTTCTGTTTTAAATAATAATTGACCGGAGAGGGCAAGGGACATTTGTTTCATCGTATCGTGCACTGATGTACCTCTCATTCGTTTAACTTTTATCTCAGAATTACCAAGAGCAACAGATACTAACATTTCGCCTATTGCTTTACCTAATGGGATTGGAACGGCATTTCCAATTTGACGATAACAATCTGAAACTTTACCTTCAAACTTCCATGTATCAGGGAATCCTTGAATACGTGCGTATTCATTTACTGATAATGGCCGAGTTTCATGAGGTTGACATAATAATGTAGCTTTTTGATTGGGGCTGGTAACCAAGGTTGGAGATGGTTCTGAGTATGAGAGCCTTCGATAGAATCCAGCCTTTCCTCCACCAGATGCATATGCTCCACCCATTGCCTTTTGTGCTAGTTCAGATGGTAAAGAACGCCAATTGCCACCTTCAGGGACTAATTTTAGATAACTTTCAATTGTAGGGGTGAATTTTCCATATAATCCTGGATCAGCAATATCACCTATAGCATCAAATAAAGTTTTCCATCGCAAGTTTTTGTTTTGATGTATATGAAAATGAGTGGGAGAGGGAAGAAAAATTTTTTCATGATCTCTACTGCCAATGATAACTAAACGTTCTCTAAACTGTGGTGTTCCATAATGTACAGCATCAAGAACTCCATAAACCGTATGATAGCCTATGGCTTTAAATTTCGATAAAATAAGATGAATTAAGGGCATTGATTCTTTATCATTTGGATTTGAAGCCATAGAGGCTAAGCCTTTTACATTTTCCATGATAAAAAAACGAGGACGAATTTTTGTAATTACAGAAATAAATTCGTTATAAAGCATCCCTCTTTCATCTTCAACTCCTTTTCGTTTGCCAGCTGTAGAAAAAGATTGGCAGGGAGGCCCACCAACAACAGCAAATATTTCATCTTTTTTGAATTTGGTAGATTTTATTAAAAAATCACATTCTGGATCTATATCCAAAAGCTGTCTAATATCGCCTTCAATTACATTATGGCCATTTTTACGAATAGTCTCAGCACACCATTTATCATAATCTTGTGAAACAATAATTTTTAGCCCGGCTGCTATTAGGCCTAGATCAAGTCCCATAGCACCTGAAAATAATGAAATAACTGGAAAAATTGAATTTTCACTATTGCTAACTGCTTTTTCCACTTGAACTCCAATGGTAGATAATTTTTGTATTTATTCTTAATAATTCATTCTAATACTTATTATGTTTCAGAGCGATTCTTTCTTCTTATAAAATAATTGTTATTTTGATTGTGATCAAAATTAGGTTTTATTGTAATTAAAATGAAGCGTTTTATCATATGGCTGACGCAGTCTTCTTAGTGACAGGGCTTCCTGTTATTTTTTTACTCAATATATGGAATGTATTAGATCTATTAAGATCAGCTCTCCAAAATTGATAACTGGTGGTCAAAGTAATTTTAAATGTTGTTCGATTAAATAGCATAATGGTGGCAATAATTTTATTGTTATCTTGGATCAGAGCTATTTTATGCTGCCCAAACATTTCTTTTCGTAAATTGTGCAGGTGTTCCCTTACTTCATGATATTCCATCATGACTAAATTATGATCTGTTTTTAGCCCATAGCGTATATAATTTCTAATTTCATCAAAGTGTTCGCTTAATACGAAGCTTGGTTCAAAAAAATAAGCTAAATAGTTAAAGGCAATTTTCGCAACTGTTCTGATAATAGCGTCATCAATTAGAGAGGCGAATTGTAGAGGGCCATCTGAAGGTAATTTATCTGGTTGATGTTTTGCTTGACCTAAAGTTAATGTGATGTCGTTTTGTTTTAATATATTATTTAGTTGAATAGTTTTTTTATTATCCTCTTCTATGCTACCCAAGAAAAGAAAACGATCTCGATGTATTGGGAGGCCTAAGCTATCTAAATAAGATCGATGTGGTAATTTATCTGCACGATAGTTTATACGATTACCTTTGGTTGAATTTAGTATACTGAACTGATGTGCAATTTGTGCTTGAAACGCGCTTGTATCATGTAGGTTAATATTAACATGTAGGAAAGCGTAGGTTGGGTGATATAAAATAGTTTCAAGTCGTTTTCGTGAGTGTTTTATCGAACGACTAAAATCAGTATCATTAAGCAATCCCACGTATCCACGATAAAAGATTCCAAAAATACTGTCTCGTCCAAAATGTAACTCTATCTTTTTTGAAAAAAACTGGTTGCAGTCACCGCATAAGAGATCAACAAGCGTCATAGTATTTTCAAATAATCCGAGCATTGATGGTATGACGTGCTCTTTAGTTTTTTTGGAAGTAGTACTTTTGCAGTAAATACAGGGAATTTTAGTAGAGGACACTTATTTATATCTCATTTATTATTAATTTTTAGGACAGGCTTTGCCTGTATTAAATCGACCACGTGAGGTGGCTACTTCTTGTAAATTTGGTCATGCGGACTATCTCTGATTTTCTTTTATGGCTGTTTGAATAAAATTAAGCAATTTTTTGAATCGGCCAACTCGAATCATATCTCTTGGAGCCATATCGCCTAAAAGAGGATTCGGTATAGAAAACCAAAGCATTGTTTTATCTTTGTCTTTGAAAAAACCATAAACTAAATTTAGTGCTGTAGCCCACTCGGTAAGTCGCTCTTTAAGTTCAAGTGGCATTTTTTGGGGTTCATAGCGAATGGAGGAAACAGGAACGTTGGTTGCTGTTGAAACATCGGCTTTTTTATAATTTAAAAGGTCAACAACCTTTTGCCCATCGACCGTGCCCTCATTAAAAACATGGAGGTAGTCTTTTTCAGGAATCGTCCTAAATAATGATGGCTGCGACATGTTCATAGCAGTACTCATAGATGAATGCATTTATACCTACTTAAAATTATGGCGTTTATACACGATTTAACCATGAATATACCATATTTTTACCCTGTTATGTAAAGTATAGCTTATATTTTTTCTAAAGGAGCCGAGCACTTTGAACCAGCAACTCCTCATTTGATATTAAACGTAGTATTTTCTAAGATTGAAAAAAATACCAGAATAAGCGATAGTACAGTCAAGAAAACCCACCAAGGCTATGCACTGAGAGTATCCTCAAACCGGTGGGTTACTTTTTTTAAATCCTATGAAGTTTCCAGGATTGGACATTTTCAAAGTATTTTCTAGATCGAATTTCTGGCGTTACAAGTAGTCCAACCGCTTGCTAAAATGATCACAGCCATAATTTATAAACTTTAACCGTTAGCATCTATTTGATTAGCTAGAGTAATAACAGAATTGGTTATATCTGCTGAATATTTCATATTCGCACATTCTACTTTTCTAAAAAAAGCATTATCAAACCATTCAACAGTGTAAGTGAAGCCAGTGTCTGGTTTGCCCATAACTTCAACCGTTGTAGTTTTACCATTAATATCATTTCGAACATCTTCTTTGGCAATAACGATTGAACCATGGCTTAGCTTTATATTATTTTCACTAAAAGAGCAGTTGCCTACATTTTTATTGTTGAAAAATTGAATAGCACCAACCCACCCTTGATCTTTCAAGTATGTAAGATAAGGGGCAGCACCAATATAAGTATCTGCTACAGAGGAGGGTACTTGGGTTGCAGTATAAGCCATCTTTAAATCATTGATGCTTTTTTTAAGGTGTGTGCTCCGAGGATCACTATCATTAGCATGAGCCATTAAATCGCGTTTTGAAGTAATTGGGAGCGTTAAAAGCTGATTTGTAGATGGATTATCAGTTTTTATGTAACCAAACGCTTGGATGTCATTTTTGAACTTCATACGCTCTTCTTTCTTTTCAGCGTAACTAGACATTTGTTTTTCAGGCACTATTTTTACACCGCCATCAGGAGTTGGTAGTCCTTGTTTCTTTAAGTAAGCTATAGACCATGCCATACGCTTGGCGTTTAAATCATCTGCCTGCTGGTCAGCATAGGAGATACTGGTTCCTAAAATTAGCATTAATAATACTGTCTTCTTCATTATTGTTCCTTTAATTAAATTAATCCCACCAACCATCATAGATACTACAATCACCGACGCTAGTCATTACATCTAAACGTTCCTTCCCGTTAGGATAGTAGAAATGATAACCATTGACCCACCATTTATCCCCTCGACTAGAATAAGCTTCAGTAGCATGATAGGCAGCAGCACGCCAGGTATTTTGAGTCCCAGTATTTAAAATATGATGAGGATGATTCCAACCTGTTGGGTAGTGATGACTTTCCACCCTCCAAGTATATGAATGGCCAGCATGCCAAGTGATAGACTCATTAAATCCACCGCAGTTTGCTCGACTATGTGCAGTTGGACCCCAAACGCCAGCTTGTGCCGTAACTGCAATTGTTAACAGCGCACACCCTGTTAATTTTCCTATATACTTCATTGTATTACTTACTCCTAAAATATCCTTTTAAAAACGCTCTGTGTGTAATTGCTCTCTTTAGTGGAGTCGCAAGCACAGGAGGCGTGGATCGCCATTACTGGTAACGGTAGTGGCTTCTCCGGCAAGAGCAGTACAAGATCAACCAAGTCCTGACTATTTGATCTCTATTTGAGGACTAGCTTTTTTGCACCTACTCCGAGTGCATTGTACGAAAGTTATTTTTCTATTGTTATACGTAGAAAATACGCAATTACTGAATATTTGATTGACGTAAAATTTTGATAAGCTGCTCTTTTGATAACGTTTTATTTAGAGTAACTTGCAATTGATTTTTGATATCAAGGACATATCCCTCCACCGTTCGATGAGAAATATTCATCACTTTAGCAATTTGCTTGGAGGTTTGACCTTTTGTTAGAAGAGCAGCACATTCAGCCTTTTTACTACTTAAATAAAGATTATCTGATTCATTTAATAAAAAATATCTATCAACCTTAGTATTTTCTAGAAATTGTGCTCTGATTTGGTCTGAGACCACAATATTATTCACTCGATCCGCATTAATTGGCTGGTGACTAGGTAAATATATCTTATTTTCTCCTGCTTCTTTCATTAGATGCTGCGCCTTATCTGTAAAATAGTGGATAAAGCGTTGAAGCAGATCTATGTTGCCTGCATAAAAATTATTTATATTATGTTGATTTCTATTAGACGCAAAAATATACAGATAAGTGACGTCAGTACGTTTAATAACAAAGCTAATACCATTGTCTATATTAAAGAAATCTCGGCCTTGAAGATAAATGGGATCTTTCTCATCCATTTCAGACCAAAGAAAATAACCTTTCGGAAGTAAATGTTCTATATCTATGGCGCCAACTGAATTATAAAGACCATGTTTATAGAAATGATTTATCCAATCACCGTTATTAGTTAATAATTCTCTTGAACAGTCATTATTGTATATTTTAATGTAATTAAAATAAGTAATGCCAATCGATTCTAATAAAGGATCGCAGATCTCCTTAACCAAATTACTACTATTTATAGAAAAGTGTTTTTCCAGATTAATTCCAGACATGCTTAATCCTTAGATAAACTGTGGTTGTTCCATACTCAGAGAAGTACTGTTTACTTCAGCTATTTCTTTTGGGGGTGCAATCATCTTTGTTAAAAGTGACTGGACGCTAGGCTGAACTATAGGGATATTGCCGTCTTTTTTCAATAATAGGCCATTTTGTTCGCAACTCCCGATAAACGAGAATAATCCATCAAAATATCCATTTACGTTTAAAAAACCAATGCTTTTCTTTAACTCTCCAATTTTTATCGCATTCCAGGTTTCAAATGCTTCTTCTAATGTACCCAAACCACCCGGCATAACAATAAAAATATCAGCTATCTCTTGCATCATTCTTTTTCTTTCTTGCATCGTATCAACGATATGTAATTCGTCTAAGAGATCTGAAGGCTGCTCTCTTTCGATGAGTTGCTTGGTTATTATACCAATTGCTTTACCACCGTGTTCTTTAACCGTAGTAGCTAATAGCCCCATCATGCCTAAGCTTGAGCCACCATATACCAAGGTAAATCCCATATCTGCCAGTTCTTTGGCTAATAAAACTGTTGCTTCACTGAATTGAGGACTGTTACCAGAATTAGCACCTAGATAAACACACACTGTTGTCATTGAGATCTCTATTGTTAAAAAGACAAGAGGATAGATTATAAATTAAATTACCGTAATACGTATAAAATACTTACGGCAAAATTTAATTTAATTCGTATCTTTTCGCAATCATTCAAATCAGCTATCATACGCCACGTTGGGTAAGATCTTGGGCAAGATTCGAGTCCTTATTATTAATATTATTTAAAATCAATGGGTTGAGATTAGGTTCGATTCCGGCCCTGGGCACCATATACAGTTTTTGTAAATGTTCGTAAAGGTTCAAATTAGTACGTAACTGATTGATAAATAATAAAATAACATTGAATTTTTCTTCTTAAATCTTTCTCAACTATTCGTAATTTTTCGCATATAACCGCGAGAATTTTGGGTAAGGTTTTTACCTCCTCTTCCAGTTCTTCCAAAGTTACCGCTTAGTTGAGGTAATTTATAATGTTAACTGACTCATATATTAAATCTTTAAAAATTGGCGATAAAAAAGCGTCATATCGAACTCTATAGCTTAGCAATACAATAGTACTTAAATCTCAGCCTCTCGGAGTAGAAATCTTACCGGAGGCCGGAATTTTCAATTATATCATCTTGCGATATAATTAATCATGAATACAATTAATCATACATTGGAAAATCTACTAGAGCTTAATGGTGAAAGAATCATCATTAATAATCTATAGTGACCTTCAGATACATTTACAATTAGGGGCGTGACAATCATTGGAATGTATTTATTTATTTATTTATTTATTTATTAATACAATCAAAACGCACTTATCAATCCATCCCCGAATATTTTATCCGCTTGTTGTTCTGTTTTTGGATTATTTGTGTCTAATGCATAAATACCTAAGTTACTAAGTTGTTCACTTATCTTTTTTTCATGAATATTTATATTGATTGGTTCGGGAGTTGGAAGTTTGGTTAACCGGTCTATTTGAATGCCTTGTCGCTTCAATATATCATTATACATTTTATTTAATCTTTCATACATGTCAATGGAACGTTGTAATTCATCTTTTGTATGTGATAATTCTTTTGCTTCTTTGCTGATTTGTGCTGCAAAATTTGCGAAGCTTTGGTTTTCATTCAAAAGAAAGTCTTGTAGTTTTTTATGAAAAATTTCACAATCCTCCTTTTCTTTTAGTACGATATTTGAAAGTTCACCCACAGTATTTTGCAAGGTTGTTCCGATAAATTTGGCATTATCAAGCTCACTGCTTAAGTCGGTATTGAGTTTTGATAGTTTACGCACTTGTTCATTTAGTAGCAGTTCTGTGCTTTTGTAATCAGCTTTAACTTGTTCTAATTCATTTATTGTTTGCTCAAACAATTCAGATGCTGTTTCATTTGAAGCATCAAGGTCTTCGACAGTCTTTTCAAGTTTTAGTTGAGTGGCACGCAAGTTTTTTTCGGTATCCTGTAAGTTATTAATTTGAGTATGTAGTGCAACAATTTCATCATACAAATCATTGATATGTTCTTCAAGTTCCTCATTGGATTTTGCAAATCTTTCAATTTGTGCATTTAATTTTGATCTTAAAACATCTAATGATTCGAGAATCAATCCAATGAAGTCTGCCAATCCATGGATTTTCTTTTTCAAGCGGTCATCATTAGTTCTCTTATGGCTATGATGATTATCTAGAGCTATGCTATTAACTGCAAAAGCAACAATCATACATATACTAATAGCTGTAGCTACGGCAACATGTGCAAAAATACCGATTAATAGCAAGGGGACAGTTACAATTAACCCAGATATAATTTTTTTCCAAAGAGGTAATTCTCCCCAAAATTCAGCAAATTGAGTTATATAGCTTGGGTTCTGGTTCATGGAATCAAGAATAATATCGAGATCTTCCTTGATTTTTTTTATGTTTAAATGAGATAACTCAATTAGTTTAAGATTTTCTTTATTGGTTGTTGTTTCATCAATTGGAGGTGCAGATTTATTCTTTTGAATGTTTGTGGAATCAGGAGAAGTGCCTTTATCATTACCAGGATTAGAGAGGCCTTGAGTTTTATTTTTTTCGGTGGAAATAGTCATAACAGCATTCCTTATCATTAATTGACAATAATTAAACCAATTTTTTCTTCCTGAATCGGTTTAATAATAGGCATTATAAAGATAGAATTTAATCCAGTCCATCTTTTTGCTAGCACTATGGCAAAAAATAGGGGCTTAAATAATTCTCTGCGAAATGATTAATTCTGACTAAAATGTATCGGGTTTTAGATTTCCTGCGCTGCTAGATTTTCGAAAGTTAACATCGTGCTAAATTTTGGATAATGAAGTATTCAGTAAGTGTGGCAGTAATAATCTGTATATTAATTGCGCTGAAGCTTGGATTTACATCAATACCAATACTAGATCGGCATAAAGGTTAATAGGCCACTTAATTTTAAATGGCTTAAGACATATTAGGGTCTGTTGACAATTCATCTTTTCAAGCTCGACGTCCCGCGGCTTGTCCGCGGGATCCAGGAAATTTGAATAAGTCAGAGACTGGTTGTATCAATCAAGATCTAACTGGATCCCGCGGACAAGCCGCGGGACGTCGGGAACTAAATTGTCAACAGACCCTAGTCTGCTAAGTTGCCATTTATTATATTAAATATTACTTTTTGCCCATCGACCGTGCCCTCATTTAATCCAGAAACCTCTATCTCTGAGCTACATTGTGGCACAAAATTCATATTTGTGCGTATCTAATTACATTTTCTTATTTATGGTAGGATATGCAACGTTGGGTAAGATTTTGGGTAAGCTTCGAGTCCATATTATTTTAGTTAATATAAATCAATAAGTTACATTTCAGGTTGATTTCGGTCCTAAGTACTACATTCCTTGATTTACATGCCAAATATTTGTATTATCCGCTTAAAATATTGCTTTTGTCGGAGTGTGCATTATCGTGATTATTCAAAAAATTTTACGTTTTCCTGTAGGTATCGTGGCGGGCATTTTGGGCATGGTGGTGCTTCCATTGCGTGTGCTGTGGTTTGCTACTGAATTTATGCGTAATGTAGCGGTCGCTATTGGATATGCATTGGAAAAGTGGGGGATAATAGTTAGCGAAGCACCGACTTTGGCATTGTTAGTGTCACCGTTTATAATTGTTGGAGTTGTTCTAAGTCTTGGAATAAGTCTCGCAGTATATGCATTAACTCTAATGCTTGTAGGGGTTGGAGCCGCCTTTTACATGACGGGCTGGCTACCTTTGGGATTGCGTATTGGTTTGTTTACCGGATTTCAAGGACTTGTCAATGAACTTAAAAATGGCCTTTCACCCTTTGCTGATTTAAGTCGATTTGTAACTGCCCGTGCTAGATATCCATTTTGGTTTACTCTTAGAAGGCTACCATCTCGGCTCGAAATACTAAACGATTTAATTGATGATCTACATATAAGGCTTGTTGAGCACCATGATAACCAATTGTTGGATAATTATAGAAGTGACATACCGCGAATAAATTATGAAATTAGTACTCTACATCTTGATAATTATCTGAATAATAATGATTTAGCTGAGATACAACGAATAAATAATTTAATTGATGATTTAAATTTAAGGTTTGGAAGTCAACTTATTCTTTCATTGTCTATTGACAGAGGAAATATAAACCGATTATTTAATTCAGTAAATCGCGAGGCTGATGGTTTTATTAATCCAAATAATTTAGTAGATGTTGTAGTTAGTCGTCCAGCCATATTGGATGCTGAGGGGCCACAGTATGAAATTAATCTATTAAATCCTCAAGAATTAAAAAACGTTCATATTTTGATGGGTTCTTTTAAAGACTTAGAGAAAAATGTTCTGCCAGCGGATGTAAAAAATAATTTAGCTAAATACCGTCAACTTGTTAATCGCTATACCTCCTTAAGTGAGCGATTGGAGCGATTACAATTTGGTTTGAAATCGAATAATTTAGAAGATATTGATGATGAATTGGTTAATAATGGTTTAAGAAATCCAATTTTAGTCTTTAAGCAGTATTTGAATGCTCAGGGGCAATGGAAATGTGTGCCAACTATTTCTCATATAGCGGATAGAGAGGGGTTTTCAAATTGGTTAAAATACCGTCCAATACACCCTATTACCAAAGATAACTATCAAACGCCACCTGATTATGAGATTTCAAAAACAGAAAAGTACGTTACTCGCTATCAATGGTTTAATATAACAGAAGACTATTGTTATGCACCGGAGTTAGGTGAAATTGCCAATACCTTGCGTGAAATGATGTGCAGCTTGCAGCAGGAAGTCGGTACTCCAAATAATAATGTAACTGTAGGCTCATCCAGGCATAGCGTTTTTGCTCAAACTACCGTAATTAGTGAGAATGAATATCAGATTGGATTATATGCAATTGGCATATAGCAGCTTGGGTCATTGACCCAACAATTCTGATCTTGCTTATTGCATTACTTGACTCCAATGCAAAATATTTATACTATCAAGCAAAAACATTGCTTTTATGTGCTTTAGTCGGAGTCTGCATTATGTTGTTAGTTCGAAAGATTTTAAGTATCCCTGAACGTATATTGGCTGGTATTTTAGGAATGGTGGTATTTCCACTGCGTTCATTATGGTTTTCTGCTGCATTCATGGGTCAAATAGCCGTATCGATAGCTAAATACGACTGGAATTATTTATTAAAATTATTTAGCTATATTTCCAGCGAACCTATTCGGGGATTCTTGCTTTCGCCTTTTATGGTTGCTGGTGTTGCAATAACTTCTGCATTAAGCATGGCAGGGTATGCAGTAACCGTTGCTGTAATAGCAGTGGCCACAGCAATTCAATTGTCCATTTGGCCACTTAAGGGATTGAGTATTGGTTTGGCTTCAGGATTAAAAGGATTTTTATCTGAATGGAAACATGGTCGCTCACCTTTTTTCCAGTATAACCGATTAGTAAATGCACCGGTTAATGATGCGGATTTTCATTCCTTGGAGGAAAGAAGACGTAACTTACAGAATATTGGACGTTCAATAAGAATCCCTCCATTGCCTTCTCAAAATAATATTGCGATTCAGCAGGCCTTACAAATCAATAGAATTAATACTGATCATAATATTGCGATTCGGCGGGCCTTACAAATCAATACAATTGATACTGATCGATTAAATAATATTGCTAATAATTTACGAGATATGCAGGATCGCGTAAACATCTTGCAAGATTTGGCAAATACTTTGCTACGCAATGAATCTTTTGTTATGCCGAATAATTTAGTAGATGTTGTAGTACCTCGTCGTCCTACAACTCTGGGTACAGAAGAACCACAGCATGAAATTAATGTTTTAAGCACCGAAGAAGTACAAAATGTTACTGCTTTGCTGGATTCCTTTAAAGAATTCGAAAAAAATCCTTTGGCACCAGAAATAAAAGGCCGCTTGAATAAATATCGTCAACTTGTTAACCAATACTCATCATTAAGCGAACGATTGAATAAATTACAGTTCGCTTTAGAAACTGGTAGCTTAGACGATGTCGATGACGAGTTGATTAATAATGGTTTAAAAAATCCAATATTAGTGGTGAAACAATATTTGAGTGTTGACGGACAATGGAAAACAGTGCCAACTATTTCTCATATAGCAGATAGAGATGCTTTATTAAATTGGTTAATACGTAATCCCACTCATCCTATCACAAGAGATATTTTTAAAAGCCCACCTGATTATGTGGTTTCCGAAACTGAAACATGCCCAACGCGCTACCGTTGGTTTCGTTTGACTAAGGAATATTGTTATGCACCAGAGCTGGGTGAAATTGCAGATACTTTGCGTGCTCTGATGCAAACTTTACCGCAAGAGCTAGGGATGACAAACAATAGTGTATCGGCAGGATCTTCCAGACACAGCCTTTTTAGTCAACCAAATGGAGCTAATGATAATGGTTATGAAGAAGAACTGTTAGGATTGAATGCATTAGGGTTATAATCTGTCGTTGCGCTTGCAACGACAGAGGTTGATGTTTGGCGCAACGTTGATAAGTAACATTAAACGGAGTTAACATATGGATATTACAGGTATAATAAAGCTGATTTTTACACGAACGTATGCTGTGATGCTTGGGATATTTGTATTACCGGTACGTTCCCTTGTCCCATCTTTTAATCGCTGCGTTAATCAGCTTTCTTCGCTATTTAAAGCGGTTTTAAAAATTCCTATGGTTTTATCACTGTTATTTGAGGAAGGCAATTTCCATCGAATTCCTATTACCCTTCTTAATATATTTTTTGTACTCCCTTTCACCGGAGTACTGCTTGGTATATTAAGCAGCGTAGCAGCTTTTTATACCACGGGTATTAGCATGTTTTTCGGATTTAAGGCAGCAGCTCTTGGGATTTATGTTGGTGCAAAACATGGAATTAGTGGATTTAACTCTATTAATAATTTGATTAATGATGGTTTGTTAGAATATTGGGAAGATAATGAAATTATTAATGATGAATTCGAAGCTTATGATGAATTTGAACCTGTTCCAAATGATTTAGAAGATGTAGTGGTTATTCATGAAATTCCACCGATGGAAGAAGAGGCGCCAAAACTTCATGTTAATCTGTCGGAATCAGAACGCAAGCAAGCGGAAAAATTGATTGCTACTTATAAAAATGATAAGACTTTAAAAACCAAGCTTGATATTTTACAAGCAAGACTGAGTCAATACACCGATTTATCGGCAAAATTACATAAATTGCAACAAGCATTAATTCACAAAAACCTTGCGCAAATTAATTGTGAATTTACTTTATTCGAACTAGAAGAACCGATTTTGTTTTACAGTCAAATCAGAAAAGAGAAGGAATGGATTTGTATCCCAGCAAGAAGTTATATTGTTGATAAAGAACAGACTATGAACTGGTTGCGGCTGCATTTAAAACATCCTTTAATACATGAGGAAATTGTAGATACAAAAGACTTTCGTTGTAGATGGCATAAACTTACTGCGGATAATTGCAATGCTCAAGAATTAAATGAAGCGGTGCGAGAAATTCGCTCGATTATAAGCGCTTTATCCAAAACTGCGGAATCAACGTCGCAAAGAAAATCGATCGCGTTTTTTCAGACGCATCAGGTATTTCATTCTCAAAATGAGGCAGAAAATCCGCCTCTATGGTTTCCCCAACAGACTTCTGTTATGTAAGAGCGCAAGGGTCAAGAACCCTTAGATTTTCTTCAATAGCATCAAGTTTTAGGCTTGTATCGGTTTTGGCAGCAAATAAGCCGAAAATAAAGCTCGTTTTTCCTGAGTATGCAGTTTGTATACTACCAGCAACAAAAGGAATGACAGTTATTATTGAGGTGAGCATACTCAGTAATTCTAAAACAAACTCCTTCCAGCCGCGGTGTTTTTCCAGTTCGAACCGCGAGTGTAAAATTGCTTTTTTGCACCTTAATTTAAATTGACGGATGCAAAATTCATCGTCCTCTTTAGATGCCAATAATATTAATTCAGCACTAAGAATACTGCGTTTGAGTTTCAGTGCTTTAGTTAATGCAATATCATAGCCTCGAATCCCTTTTAGAGATTTTTCTTTTAAGTCTATAATTTTTGTATCAAGTTGTTTGCAACTTGCATAAAAACCGGATTTTTTGAGGAGTTGATGACGGGTTTTGTTAAAAGATCCTTTCATAGCGAAACCTTACAGCAGGGTTAAGAACTTGGATAATAGCATTTTGTGTAAAAAAAAACAGTGGGTATTAATAGCTACCACGGATCAGCCCGTGAACAAGTAGTGGGCGCGGCAGATCACTGTCATTAAGTTAAGAAAAATCCCCACGCCTACGTTCCGCGGCTTGTCCGCGGGATCCAGCTACTTAGGGAGATTCCTGGATCCACTGCCATTAAGTTAAGACTTTACGTCATCCTGAACGCAGTGAAGGATCTCCTGAAACTGGCCCAGAGCCACTTTCGGAGATCCCTCGTTGCACTCGGAATGACGGGCTCTAGCGCTTAACTTAATGGCAGTGATTCCTGGATCCCGCGGACAAGCCGCGGGACGTAGGGAATGGTATAAACTGGTAGTGGCGCGGCAGGTAGATGCTGTGAATTTACTTTATTTAAACGGAGCCTGATTTCCCCTCAAATAAGTAACAGAACCATCCGGATTTGTTTGTACCGAAGATCCATCATTATTTGTAACTTTTCGAGTGCCATCAGTATAAATTTCCAGCGAAGATCCGTCTTGGTTTACTATAAGTTTGGTGCCATCAGGTTTTGTCAGAACCGAGGAGCCATTGACGTTTTTAACAAGCTCAGTACCGTCCGGGCTTTTAGTTATTGAGGAACCGTCAGCATGAGTAATAATTTTTGTGCCGTCCCCTTTTATTTCCACGCTGGAGCCATCAGCTTGTTTCTTAACTTTATTCTCATGTAAGGGAATGTCTTTGGTTGTTTTTGTCGGTATTTGACTTGGAATTTGATAGTTTTCGGCAAACAGTGGTGAATTGATTAAAAATAAGACGGATGATAGAAATATTGACTTAATTGTTCTCGAAAATTGTAAGTGCTTCATTTTGTTCACCTCATCCTTGTAGCTTTAGAACTTAATAAATTATAGTAATCCTGAGCAAATTATAGACCTGATGGTTTAAATATTCCATTTCATCTGTAAAAAACCTAAATCAAGGGTATGATCTTTACCACAAAATCGGTAAAATACATCACTCTATTCTATTATGTTATCACCATGCCAAAACGAACCGATCTTAAATCTATTTTAATTCTGGGAGCAGGGCCTATAGTTATTGGCCAAGCCTGTGAATTTGATTATTCTGGAACACAAGCAGTACGCGCCTTAAAGGAAGAAGGTTATAGAGTCATATTGGTAAATTCAAACCCTGCTACCATCATGACTGACCCTGAATTAGCCGATGCAACTTATGTAGAACCCATTTTGTGGCAGGAAGTCGCGCGTATTATTGAAAAAGAGCGCCCCGATGCTCTGCTACCGACTATGGGTGGGCAGACTGCTTTAAACTGTGCACTGGATTTAGTACGAGAGGGCATACTGGCTAAATATTCAGTGGAAATGATAGGTGCTACGCGAGAAGCGATAGATAAGGCTGAAGATAGAGAGAAATTTCGAAAACTAATGATAGAAATTGGACTCGACATGCCGCGTTCCGCTATTGCTCATAGTTTAGAAGAAGCCATCCAGGTACAAGCGCGCTTAGGTTATCCAGCTATTATTCGTCCTTCGTTCACCATGGGCGGTAGCGGCGGTGGTATTGCATACAATAAGGAAGAGTTTGAAGAAATTTGTACCCGCGGCCTGGAACTATCACCAACGCACGAGCTTTTAATTGACGAATCCGTTTTAGGCTGGAAAGAATACGAGATGGAAGTGGTGCGTGATAAAAACGATAACTGTATTATCGTTTGTACCATTGAAAACTTAGATCCTATGGGTGTGCATACTGGTGATTCTATAACAGTTGCGCCAGCACAAACTTTGACAGATAAAGAATTTCAACGCATGCGCGATGCGGCGATAAAAGTATTAAGAGCCGTAGGAGTTGATACTGGTGGTTCTAACGTGCAGTTTGCTGTTAATCCTGAAGACGGACGTCTTTTAGTTGTCGAAATGAATCCGCGTGTGTCGCGCAGTTCAGCTCTAGCTTCTAAAGCCACTGGATTTCCTATTGCTAAAGTTGCTGCTAAATTAGCAGTGGGTTATACCCTGGATGAATTAAAAAATGAAATCACCGGTGGTGTTACACCAGCTTCGTTTGAGCCTAGTATTGATTATGTAGTTACTAAAATTCCTCGCTTTAATTTTGATAAATTCCCACAAACCTCTACTACTTTGACCACGCAAATGAAATCAGTAGGTGAAGTAATGGCTATGGGTTCCAACTTCCAGGAATCATTGCAAAAAGCAATCAGAGGTTTGGAAATCGGCCGTTGTGGTTTGCAGCCTTTATTTAAAAAAGGCGATATGGCACGTTTAAGAGGTCATTTGCGTGAGCCAACACCAGATAGACTTTGGTATGTAGCCGATGCGTTCCGCAATAATTTGAGTTTGGAAGAGATTCATCTTGAAAGCCGTATTGATCCTTGGTTTTTAGCGCAGATTGAAGAATTAGTAGCGATGGAAAAAGAGCTTAGCGGAAAAAGGCTGGCAGAGATTGATGCTAAAATTTTACGATCGTATAAACGTCGTGGTTTTGCTGATGCTTATTTGGCACAACTACTTTTAGAATGCACTGAAGATGAAGTACGCGCGCATCGTAAAAAACTTGGTGTTACGCCTGTATTCAAACGTATTGATTCTTGTGCTGGTGAATTTCCAAGTGATACCGCGTATTTATACTCTACTTATGAAACTACTTGTGAAGCGCGACCAGATAAAGATGTTAAAAAAGTAATGATTTTAGGTGGTGGACCAAATCGTATTGGGCAGGGAATTGAGTTTGATTATTGCTGTGTTCATGCTGCTATGGCTTTGCGTGAAGCAGGTTATCAAACTATCATGGTTAATTGTAATCCTGAAACTGTTTCCACTGATTTTGATACTTCAGATAGGTTGTATTTTGAGCCATTAACTTTAGAAGATGTCTTAGCAGTAGTTGAAGTTGAGCAACCTGATGGAGTAATCGTTCATTACGGCGGCCAGACTCCCTTAAAATTAGCCCGACCTTTAGAGGCTAATGGAGTAAAAATTATTGGAACTTCACCAGACGCTATCGATATGGCCGAAGATCGCGAACGTTTCCAACAATTAGTTAAAGAATTAAAATTACATCAGCCTGATAATGGCACCGTGCGTAGTGAAGAAGAAGCAGTAGCTTTAGCACAAAAAATTGGTTATCCCTTAGTTGTTAGACCTTCTTATGTATTAGGTGGTCGCGCAATGGAAATAGTCTATCAAGAAGAGGATTTACGTTATTATTTATCGCATGCGGTTGCTGTTTCTAATGATTCGCCGGTATTGTTGGATAGATTTTTAAACGATGCTATAGAAGTAGATATTGATGCTATCTGTGATGGTAAAGAAGTAATAATTGGCGGCATCATGGAGCATATCGAACAAGCTGGAATACATTCTGGTGATTCAGCATGTACTTTACCACCCTTTAGTTTAGGGGTAGTGGTACAACAAGATTTAACGGAACAAATTAGCAAAATGGCCTTGAAGTTGGGTGTGGTTGGCTTGATTAATGCGCAATTTGCCATACAAGCGGATGATATTTATGTTTTAGAAGTAAATCCACGCGCTTCAAGAACCGTGCCTTTTGTTTCTAAGGCAACTGGCTTGCCTTTGGCTAAAATTGCGGCTTTATGCAAGGTAGGAATAAGCTTAAAAGAGCAAGGGCTGACCCAAGGCAATCACATGCCATCTTTTTATTCGATAAAACTGCCCGTGTTTCCTTTTATTAAATTTGCTGGCGTGGATTCCATCTTAGGCCCTGAAATGAAATCAACCGGGGAAGTAATGGGGATTGCCAAGCGTTTTGGACAAGCCTATGCTAAAGCACAATTAGGAGCAGGTTGTAATATTGCTAAAAGACGTAAGGCTTTTGTTTCTGTGCGCGACGCTGATAAAACGCGCGTTGGTGAAATAGCTAAAAAACTTATTGAATTAGGTTTTGAAATTATAGCAACCCGCGGAACAGCACTAGTACTACAAGCAGCGGGAGTTGATTGTCGACGGGTATTTAAAGTTAATGAAGGACGTCCGCATGTTTTGGATTTTATAAAAAATAATGAAATTGATTTTATTGTGAATACAACCGAAGGCAAACAAGCTATTGCAGATTCATTTGCAATTAGACGTAATGCCTTGCAACATAAGGTTAGTTATACTACAACTTTATCTGGAGCCGAAGCTGCATGCTTGGCGATGAAATATGAAGATAGATTAACTGTTACGCGATTACAAGATTTACATTAGAGGTGGCTATGAGTAAACATCCTATGACAGCTAAAGGTGCTGAAGCACTAAGGGAAGAATTACAACGTTTAAAATCTGTCGAACGACCACGTATAGTTCAGGCTGTGGCGGAAGCTCGTGCTCACGGCGATTTGAAAGAGAATGCCGAGTATCATGCTGCACGTGAACAACATGGTTTTAATGAGGGTCGCATTCAAGAATTAGAATCAAAAATTTCTAATGCACAAATCATTGATATCAGCCAATTACCTAATAATGGTAAAGTGGTTTTTGGATCGACGGTTACCATTTGTCATGTAGCTAATGATACTGAAATTACCTATCAGATCGTTGGTGAAGATGAAGCAGATATTAAACAAAATAAGATTTCTTACAGTTCACCAATTGGGCGCGCTTTAATTGGTAAGCAATTGGATGATGCAGTATCGGTTAAAACTCCTGATGGTTTGGTGGAGTATGAGATTGTGGGTGTTGAGTACATCTAAAAGCTTTTTTTCCTTCAGTTAGGATGGGCCTAGGCCTGAGGTATCCTCATCTTTTTGAACCCAATCGAAGCTCCCTTCTCCCCTCGGGGAGAAGGTGCCCGTAGGGCGGATGAGGGTCTAGCAAAGTGGAACTATCTAAAATATTTTGCCACCATCACCACCCTCATCCGC
>JBAZRP010000044.1:9154-22705 GCA_041662885.1 Legionella sp. | reverse complement strand
ATCCCTCAGGCCTACGTCCTGAGGATTCCTCAGGCCTACGTCCCGCGGCTTGTCCGCGGGATCCAGAGATTTTGAATAAAGCAAAGTCTTGTTGCATAAATCCAGAACCGACTGGATCCCGCGGACACGCCGCGGGACGTAGAAAATTGAATGTAAACACGCCCTAGTATTTTGGGTGAAATAATCAAATAAGAGAATAAAATGGCTAAAACATTCATAGAGTTGCTGACAGAATTGAACATAACTAAGACGTTTAGCGATGAGGCTCAATTACTGAATGTCGCTGCATGGTGTTCAAAAAATATATCAACAGATATAGTTTATACCGGTACACCAAAGCAACAATATGCTGCCTATATTGAGTTAGCCCGAACTTATTTGGATGAATTTTTACAAGAAGCAGTAGATTTGAAGACAAAATCAACTGTTTTGAATGATATGACTGCAATTCAATACGCAGCAAAAATGGGCTATGACCGTTTTATAGCCTCACTAGACCGTAAAGATCCCAGTATTTTTAATCAACAAACTTCTGCTGGCATGACACCGATACATTTAGCTGCGTTAGAAGGACATCTTGCAAGCGCCACCGCACTTTTGGAATCAGGAGCTGCACTGAATTTGGCTAATGCAAAACTGGAATTTCCGCTATACAGTGCTCTGGTTCTACCGGAAAATCACGACGAAAAGCTTAAAGAAAGAAAAAAGGCTTTATATTCACTGTTTGCTAAAATGCCGAGTTTTCCATTACGGCTGTGGATAGATTAGGGCAGAATATTATGCATTTGATGGCAATTCATGGCTATGATGATTTGTTGAAAGATGTACTTGCCACGTGTGAACACTTAGCATTTCAAGCGACTAATTTTCAGGTTTACCCTATTCATACAGCTATTTTAAACAGACAATTAAATGCCGTACAACAGTTATTACAAATCAAGGGAATGGATGCAGTTGGGGATGAAAACAAAAGAAATGCGCTTCATTATGCCGTAATTTACGGTAATCCAGAAATAGTGAGTGTATGTTGTCAGCATAGCACGGACTTGGATGCAAAGGATAACGATGGTATGACTGCTTTGATGATGGCGGCAAAAGACGGAAATTTGGCGGCAGTTGAAGAATTAATAAAAAAAGGTGCAACACCTTTATTAATAGATAGTTTTGGTAAAAACATCCTGCATTATGCCGTTGAAAGTGAACATGCTGATTTAGTGGCCTGGATCCTTAAAAACATTAAAATTGATGTTAATTCTAAAGATGAAGAAGGCAAAACCGCCTTATATTACGCCCAAAATCCTGAAAGTTTCAATGTCAACAGCCAAATTGAAGAGCTATTAGTTGCCAAAGGAGCGACAAATCCGGACAGCAAATTGTTAACTAACTGAATCTTAGTCTAATTTTCAAATCCCTCATATCTACTATAATTAAAGCAATAGGCTTTTATAGGTATGGGCTATGAGGGAGTTGCAGGGGATTACATTTGTAAAAAGTGATTATCCAGTACTTAGACGTTCTTTGTCGGAAGACTTTGTTCAATCTCTGAATGCGGATCTGGTGCAATTAAAAGCCTTAATCATACAATTTAATGAAACGCAGGAAGAACCAGAAAAAACTGAAATTTTATTTGAAATTGAAGTTTTTAGAAATTCGATAATCAATACTTATCCTGGCGATTGTATTGCCAATTGCCAACAGTTTCATCAACAACTGTACGATCAATTATTTCAGGATATTCAAGAAGAATTCACCAAACGAGGTATTTCTGTATATAAACCGAAACTAAATCAATACGATGTAGCTACAGTGCGGAATGATACGCATCAAAATCAATTAGACAACTTATTAAGTAGCGATGACAGCTCATTATTTACAGAATATTTTGGTGATCACGCTTCTGCAAGCGCTCTTGAAATTCAGTATCTTATGAAAAATATCGCTAAAGAGCCTGATTTTCAACACATACACAAAGATTTAAAACAACTTAAAGAAATGCTCAGATTGTATATTGCTAAAGAACGGCCAACTAAGGAACAAACACAGTCTTTAAGAAGTTTAGTGGGAGCGCTAAATACCAAACTGCATGAATTAGAAGTAAAACACCTGGATGTAAAAGCAGCATCTTCTACACCTGTTGGTTTTGCTGAATTTATTGCTACTATGTCTTCGGATAAATTAGCAGAATTTACAGCTATTTTGATGCATGAAAATAGTCGTACGCCAGCTGTCTTAAAAGCAAATCTTGATAAATTATACTTCCCGCCATCGGATCCACTTACCAATGAAGAGTTACAATTTCTAGAAATCAGAAAATATTCGATTACGCCAATGCCAGGAAAAAACTCCAGGAATTTTAGAATTAGCAATGCGGATGGTTCGTGGGTCTTGAAAGTTGATAATCGGCTCTACAATCCCAAAACAGTGGAGTCGCAGTTAGCTGAAAATGCCTTAAGTACTACTATTACTGCTAAATTTGTAGATCGAACTACTTCTTTTGTAAACAAAGCAAATGGTGAAAAAGTAACTCGGGGTTTATTAATAACCGAAGAATGTACTGGGGGTAGTATTGAATCGTATTCAACCAAGTTCATAAATGCTAGGGATAAATTAAGTTCAGCTTTTAAGGTTTACCGACAAATGGCAGTAATTCTCTGCGAGGTCCAAAAATCTAATGCGGCATTTCCAGATCTTAAGAATAGCAATTGGCTCGTTGATGAGAAAGGGGTAATTATGATTGCGGATACAAAATCATTTGTACCTGCAAAAGATGGCTTTATTGATAAAAAGGATCCTGGTTTTAAATGGTTTCGCACCATTGAAACCCCATCATTAGCACCTCCTGAGCAGAATTTATCTGGGCCTATTGAGATAGAACCATTGCATGCTTATATTCTTGGAAGAAATATGTACCATTATATGACGGGAAATATAATTAAAGACAGCCCCAAAAAACACGATGCTAGCCAATATAATTTCCCTGAGCCGCCATTTCAAGGAGTATATGGGCAAGGTATGAAACAATTAATTATGGCTTTAGTCAAACCAAATCCCAAAGATAGAATGAAGGTAGGTAAGGCTTTGGAAATTTTGCAAACATTGGAAATGGAACAATTAAGAGACGGAGCTGTCCGTCTAATAGAATTGTATTATCGGGGTGATGAAAAGTCGCAACAATTATCTAAAGTTTATAACAATAACGATATAAAATTTATCAGCCAGTTTGTCACAGAACTCCATGAAATTATCGAGGCGAAAAAAGATCATATAAAATTAGAATGTGAGACCCACCTTGCGGCAGTAACTAAATTAGGCGATGTTAAAGCGGGTTTTTACACGACAGAATTGGCTGCAGCTACTACAGTAGAACAATTGTTAGAACTAAGAAATATGCTGGTAACACAAAGGCTGACTGTCGAAGAAAAAGCTATAAATAAACGAATTGGACAGCTTCCTTATCGTGTAAATCATGAACAGTACAATAAGTTGATTGAAAGTGCTCAATCTGTGGTTAACACTAAGGGGGATTTTGAAGGTTTTGATAAAATTAATAAGCGTTTTGATCAAATGATGCAGCATTCTTCACAAAAACAAAAACTAATGTTACAAGTTAATAATCTTATTCACCAAGGATTTAGTGATAAAGATCAGCACATGGAAGCTTATATGACAAAACTAAGGGACCGAATTGCTCTAGCTTCAAAAGAGCAATTGCAGATTATTGAGCAACAATTAAAGAATATAGTTGAATCCCCTTTATTAACTGAAATTCATGTGTTAATAGATCAATATAAGTCAGAAGGTAAATCCCCTTTTTCTCGTGGGATGAGAGAAAAAGCACGATCAATTGAAGAGGCCTTTGCTAAAGTTCCAGTGTATTTAAGGGATAAAATATTTTTAGAACCAGCTGAGCTGGCTAAGTTAAAAAGGCCACCCTCAACAGACGAACTTGCCGCAATGTTGGAAGTTAGAAAAGCGGTAGCGAGTCATAGATATGGCGGAGATAGAGGATTGATGCGCGATAATGATATTAATCCTGAAAAGGCAGTGCAGCGATATACTGCTTATAAAGATAAATACAATAAGTTAAAGGAAAATAACATACCTCATATCGAGGATGAAGAGGTACATAATAATTCATTGGGAAAATAAAAGGATAGAATATGAAACAACATGCATCAGGATTTTTAGCCTTGGTAACAGAGGCTAAAAAACACATTCAAGAAATTACACCGCAGGAGTTAAAAAAATTAATAGATAGTGGTCAAGCACTGACTTTAATTGATGTAAGGGAAGAAAATGAATTAGCCCAAGGACGCATTCCTGGTGCTATCCATCTTAGTAAAGGTATTATTGAAAGAGATATTGAAAAACAAATTCCTGATGTAACAAGCCCCATAATTGTTTACTGCAGCGGTGGATTTCGTTGCGCACTGGTGGCACAAAATTTACAAAGCATGGGTTACACCAATGTTTCTTCTTTAGATACAGGGCTTCAAGGGTGGATTAATGCTGGTTATAAGCTTGAGGCATAAGTTTCCTGCTAATAAAATAACCAAAGTTATCATAATTTGATAATCCTGCAATCATGTACTACACTTAATGTGTCAAAAGAAAACCATATGTCTTCTTAACATACTGATTAAAGGAGAAATAAAATGAATAAGGATATTTTCGAAGGTAAATGGGAAGAAGTTAAAGGCAAAATAAAACAAGCGTGGGGTAAACTTACTGATGATGACTTGGAGATGATTAAAGGCAATCAAGAAGAGTTATTCGGTAAACTTCATAAGTATTATGGTTATTCTAGAGAACAAGTAGAGCAGTCCATCAAGAAATTGCAAGGACATTAATTTGGAGCATATCATGTTGCGCTGGGCTTTATTTTTTTTTATCGTAGCACTCGTTGCCGGGTTATTTGGTTTCACAGGGATAGCTGCAGCTTCGGCAGGTATAGCAAGAATTTTATTCTTTCTATTCTTGGTTATTTTCCTTGTGCTTCTTATTCTCGCATTATTTGCTGGAGGAGCTGCACCACCTCCATAAAAGTATGACTTATTATAAATGGGGTCCTTTTCGACCCCATTTTTATTTTCTTAAGAATAACGCACACTAGGGTGTTTACAATTCATTTTTTCAGGGCCTACGTCCCGCGGCTTGTCCGCGGGATCCAGAGATTTTCAATAAAGCAAAGTCTTGTTGCATAAATTCAGATCCGATTGGATCCCGCGGACAAGCCGCGGGACGTAGAAAATTGAATTGTAAATACGCCCTATAAAAACCAAATTAAAATTTTGCTTGCATTGAGACAACTTATTTGATAGCTTCGTAGATCACTTTAAACACACAAGCATATTAAAATGACCATGAGCGACAAATATTTTGCTTTCGCTGCCTTGCCTTCTCAGGTGAGTGGTCTTCTATTATCTCTAGTTTTAGTCATCCTCTATGAGTCTTTTGCCTGATAGGTCTACATCTGCGTCTTATCAGGCGTAGATCTCTGTCAGATGAAAATACTTTTTATTTTTATAATTGAGGATGCGATCATGCAAGAAAAAAACGAACAAAAGCCTTCTTTTTGGGCAAAAATAGCTTTATCTCCTTTCGTCCAAGGCCCTGTTTTAGGTGCTAGTGTGATGACTTTGGTTACCCCTTTATTAAAATGGACAAATCATGTTTATAAAGGCGAGCGAATGTCGTTTGCTAATCCTATGTCAGGAGCAGTTGCTTATGCAACTTCGGCAGTTCCGGGTTATGCAACAACTTTTGTATTTAAGTCTTTGCTCCAAAAACCGCAGGAGGAAACGAATAAACAGTATGATTTATTTACTTCTTTTGTTGCTGGTGGTGCTTCGGGTGTAGTATGCACGCCTTTTGAAGCTTTGGCGCAAAATAAACAATTGACGGATAATCCTTCGTCAAAACAAACCGCGAAAAAAATGTTTCACCATAACGGTTATAAAGCCTTTTTCCAAGGTGGGGCAAGTATCGCTATGCGTGAGGGTTTATGGTCTATGGTTTATTTGTCAGCCATACCATTGATGGAAGAGGTTTTATTAGAACGAGGAATGGCAAAAGAACAAGCCAAATTATATTCCGTAGTTTCAGTAGCCGGTGCCTATGGTTTTTTTAGTGCTCCTTTAAACCAATTGCGTTTTAGAAAGCAGCAAGGTTTAACCGAAGTATTAAATCAGAAAAGCTACTTAGAGCATGCTAAAGACATCTTCAATCAAGATCCTAAAGCATCAAGTTTTCAACGTATGGGGTCTTTCTTTAAAGCAAGCGTTCCAAGAGCAATAACTACAACAGTTGCTGGTGGTTTGGTTGTGGAAGGGAAAAAATTATACGAAGAAACAGTGAACACTTTTTCATAACAGATATCTTTGCGAGCGCAGCAACCCAGTGGCCTTAGATCTTTAAGGTCCCTGGATTTTTCACTGCACTCGCAAAGACTGCATGGGATGCTATCGAGTCAATCGATAGATAAATAGCGCTGCACGTTTGGTTTGCATGGTTAGAGAAGGGATCTCCAAGGTTTCCTGTTCTGAATGAACTCCATTACCTAAAGGTCCAAGACCGGCAAGATTAGCTGGCACTATGTTAGCAATATGAGAAATATCACCTGCACCTCTTAAATTTGCAGGTAAAGGTTTTACTTCCCCATATCCAAGTGCTTGACTTACGCTGCTGTATTGTTTCAATAAATCTAAATTTGCTTGAGTCGGAGTCATGGCTGGAATGCCGCTTTGAAAAGTGATTTCTGCTTTTGTAGATGGGAGGTGTTTCTGCACTATAATCTGCATTTTTTGCATAATTTCAGCTTCTTCGGCAGCTGAAGTAAAACGAAAATCGCCTGCTGCTAAAGCAGTGTTTGGAATAACATTCTCTTTGCCAAAAGCCTTACTTTGATTTTTATTTTTATCGTAGTCGACCTTTGTGCCACCAGAAATTAAACCAACATTTAATGAAATGTTTTTGTCGTGCTCAAAGTCTTCTCTAAAATTGTTCAGAATACGGCTTAATTCAAAAATTGCCCCATAACCAACACCTGGCTTAAATATCAAAGCAGAATGTGATTCTATACCTTTGGTTTGCAGCTTCCACATACTGACACCCCGTCGCCCGACAGTAACCGTATCTTGACTAATATCAATTTCGAAATCCAAGGCGATATCACTTTTTTTGGCTACTTCGAATAAAGGTTTTCTTGAAATAGAAGTTGGTTTACCAGAGTCTTCTTCATCACCGGTGAGTACAACAGTAATATTGGTATTGTCTAAGGCATGTTCTGCATGTAAGGCTTTCAAAGCATATACGATAACTACATCACCACCTTTATCGTCAATAATTCCAGGGCCTGTAGCCGTATTTTCATGGCGTGTAAATTTTTGAAAGGCACTGTTTTTCGTAAAAACAGTATCGAGGTGGCCAATTAATAATAAACGTTTACCTTGAGTACCAGTTCGCTCTGCAATAAAAGTAGCTGCTCTATGCATGGATTTTGGTTCTTCTACCCAGCGCGTTTTAAATCCTAATTGTTTGAATATGGGTTCTATTTTTTTACCAACCGCGCGGACTCCTGCAATATTATTGGTGCCGCTATTAATATTCACTAATTGTTTTAATAAAGTCAGTTGATTTTTTTGGTGTTTATCGACGTATTGGATAATGTTTTGTTCTTTGCCTGATAATTCTTGAGCAAATAAAGAAGTGCACAGAAAAAGTAGGCCAAAGAGACTGCTGATTATTGGTTTCATTTTATTTTAGTGAATAAGCAAGGGCTGTATCATAGTGTATTAGTTGTAGTATTATCAAGTAGTTCCTTTTTATCAATTAGCGGATATACTTCTTTTGCAAAATCTGCAAAGGCCTCATCTAATTTCTTTTGCTCATAAATACCTGATTGTATATTAACAGATATATGTCTTCCGATTGGAAAGAGTGCATGCTGCCCCATACTAATATCGAGTTTATTCATAAGTTTAACGAAAATAATGCTAAATATCGTTTCTTTAAATATTAAAAACAAAGTGGGGTCAGTCGCAGCTTGGCGCTCACCAACTGGATTGTACGAGTTCAAAACGTGCAAAGGCATGAGACGATCGGTTAAAAATTTGGTGCGTGCCAGATATAAATCATAGGAGATGTATTTTCTAGTAGAATTAGCAGGAATTGGTGCAATTTGATTTATGTATACGGTTAGTGCATTGGGTTTAGTGGAGTTAAAGACTGTAACGAGCTTATCCATTTGTTGGGTAAAAATTGCAACTTTTGCAACGTTTTGGATAGTGCCCATGTTTTCTTGGATGGTACGTAAGTGTTCTTGTACTCTGGCTCGAACATCATCACTTATATTGGTGATTTGATCTAACTTATTTCTTAGTTCTTCTTTTTGATTACTTACTCTGGTTTTTGCTACTGCTACAATTTCTTCAGCTAATTGTGTAAATACTCTATCTGCCGTGTTGTTGTCAAAAATACCCTCTTCTAGAGAAACAGCTGTTTGTTTGCTGCCTGGAATGCGGATAATTGGCTGTTGTATATTCAAGCTTTTCATGGCCTTAAGAAACAAATGAGCAAATTCTGTATTGACGAAACATAAAAACAAATTAGGATCTTCTTCAGCCTGCTCTTTGCCAAGTATTACAGTGCCTTTAGGATCTATAATGTTCAAGGGTGTTAATTTGTTTAAAATAAATTGCGCACGTTGTTGGTATTCGGCATAAGAAAGTGACATGTAGCGTTCCTCGGGATTTTATGCGCATAAATATATCACCAATGCTTAAATAAAGTCAATTTTATACTTTAGGATAAATCTATAGGATCGACATCTATGTTCCAACGGATGTTAGAGCATAATTTATTAAAGGTTAGCCATTCACGCAGCTTAGTTAAAGAGACTTTTAAATCCTTTCTTGTTGGTGATTTGATCAGTAATTGCATGCGGTACTGATTGGCTTTGCGCGGTAATGGGGCTGGGGCTGGACCCATTACGGAAATGGGATGAATGCGTATCTGCTCTTTGGTTGCGTGCAGTAATTGCAGTAAATGGGCAGATTTTTTACCTTGAGCTCTTAATACTGCTAAAAAGTGATAAGGCGGTAATTGTGCCTGTTGACGCGATTCTAATAAGTTTTGTGCAAAAGTTTCATAGCCTTCTTGAATGAGGATATTTAATAACGGATGGTTGGGTACATGTGTTTGTATCAGTACCTGGCCCGCATGTTCTGCGCGGCCGGCACGGCCGGAAACCTGTGTTAATAATTGCCCTAAATGTTCCGTAGCGCGAAAATCCTGATTGTACAATCCTGCGTCTGCATCCAGTACGACTACCAAAGATAAACGTGGAAAATGATGTCCTTTGGCTAGCATTTGCGTTCCAATAATAAGCTGCGATTCGCCTTTGGCGATTTTAGCTAATTCTTCATCCAGGGCATGTTTTTTTCGTACTTCATCACGATCAATTCGTACCACTGTAGTTTGGGGAAAATGGTCACTCAAAAATTCGTGCACTCGTTGCGTACCAGCACCCACAGGAATTAATTCTTTACTGTGACAGCTACGGCATATATGGGGAATAGTTTGCGTTAAGCCACAATGATGACAGATCATCAAACCATTTTGTCTGTGCATGGTTAAATGGCTATCACAAGCCTTACAATCTGCCATCCATCCGCACTGATGGCAAAGTAATACTGGTGCGAATCCACGTCGATTAATAAATACTAATACTTGATTGCCTTGATCCAAATGCTGTTTTATAGCTGTGATGGTCGGTGGGGCTAAACCTTGTTGCAAATTTTGGGAACGTAAATCAATTAATTGATAATGCAAGGGCTTATCGGATAGTGCTTTATGATCCAGGCGAAGTAGGGTGTATTTATTTTGTTGGCAATTATGCATGCTTTCAAGGCTAGGTGTCGCTGATCCTAAAATAATAGGTATATTCGCTAGATGCGCGCGCATTAACGCCGTATCGCGCGCTGAATAACGCACACCTTCCATTTGTTTTAAAGAAGCATCATGTTCTTCATCAATTACTATCAGGCCTAATTCTGGCAGGGGAGTAAAGACAGAAGAGCGCGTGCCAATTATTATTTTAACTTTATTTTCTTTTGCCAATTGCCAGGCAATTTGTCGTTCTGTTTCATTTAAATTGGAATGTAAAACAGCGATAGGCTCGTTAAATCGAGCGGTAAAACGACTCAATAATTGTGGTGTTAAACCAATTTCAGGTACCAGGATTAAGACTTGCTTGCCCTGATGCAAAACCTCTTCAATGACTTGTAAGTACACTTCCGTTTTACCACTGCCAGTTACACCTTGAATTAAAAACCCTTGATAATGATGCAAATGCTGCACTATGGTTGCGACAGCTTCTTGTTGTTGGGAATTTAAATTTAATTTTGGACTTAAATCACCGGTATTAGCTTGTGGCAGCAAAATTTCTTGGCTTAAGCTAATAATTGCTGCATTAAGTAAAGCAAGTAATTGACTGGAGTTAAAACCGTGTTGCGTGAGTTGGGATTTCGCAACAGGTTTATCAAAAGCACTTAAAAAGCGCACTAATTCTTGCTGTTTACGGGCTTGTTTTGGAATTTTTGTTAAGGCTTCTTCTATAGGTAGCGCTAATGTATAAAAATCACCAAGTGGTAATTGGCACGCCTGTCCTAAGCGGTATTTTTTAGGAAGAGCTAAAGGTAAGACTTCGGATAAAGGTGATTGGTAATAACTGCTAACCCATAAACATAAGTCTAATAATTCTTTAGTAATTAAGGCTTCATTATCCAGTACGGAGCTTATGGTTTTTAGTTGGGCTCCGGGTTTCTCTGGAGCACCATGTTGGACTATGATGCCTAAGCGGGTTTGTTTGCGAAAAGGCACCAACACTCGAGCACCAATGGGCACATTTTGGTGTTCACATTCATAATCAAACCAATCACGGTTGGTATGTAAAACACATACTTTGTACACAATGTCCATTTAGTTTCGGTGCCATTCATGGCTTGCTGATTGTCCTGGAGCAGAAAAGACTTTTACCACTACCTTTTCGATTCGATGTCGGTCTAATTCTTGGGTATCTTTAATCAATTCAGTAACGAACCAACGCGATAACTCTTCTACAGTGATGTTGCTTAAAGGCATCAAGGTGACGTCTTCTTTTAAGAAAGGAATTTTTTTATGGTTAAAAGTAAAATAATAATATTCATCATCTTCGGCATACTGCAAAAAAGGAGAAAATTGCGGCATTAGAAATGTTTGATTTAAATGACGGCATAAAACATGAATACGTTCTTTGTAAAAACGATAATCAAAAGTCATACCGTTTTCTTCAATTTGGGTAGTCAAGGCCAAATAAACTTCATACATATGACCATGAAGTGGTTCGCGTTCAGTAGCTGAAAAGATAGTGGTATGGCCAGCAGAAAATTTCATGCTTTCTTTTTTTAATTCCACAGTAGTTAAGTATTTTTTCATTTATAAACTCACTCGTTTATCGTGTAGTATGAAGCCGTTCAAATCTATGTCTAGATTTTTGGTAAGGGCAATGACTTTAAATAGTTCACCCATCTCGCTTGGTTGGGTTAATTGCTTTATCGCTTGAGTTGCGCGAAATTGTTCGGTTTGTGAATCAAGTTCATTAACTAAGCTTAACAAACCATTGCTCAGTAAAAAAGAGGCTTGGTTAGTATAACCTGCAACATGAAATCCTGCACTGAGTGCTGCTTCAGCAACATGAGTAAAATCAACATGAGCCGTTATGTCTTGCTCCCCTGGATGTAGCAGGAAATTGGTATGGGCGCGGTGCTGATAATGGCACATAAGGGTGCCTTGATTGCGATCCGCATGATAATACTCATGTCTTGGGAATCCATAATCAATTAAAAGCACGGCACCTTGCTGCAACATGGAATAAATACCTTCTATCCAATCGTTTATAAATAAATTGACTTCAGATAAATACGGCACTGATTCCAAAGCAAGTTGATTTATATAATCTAACAAACGTTGATTGGTACAGGCTTGAAAACGCTCTATTAATTCATTGTGTTCATCCAAAGCTATAGTGGATTCCAGGACGCCGTCGTCCGTTTTTAAAAATCGATGCACTGGCATGGCATCTAAAACTTCATTGGCAATAACAACGCCATTAAAAGGTTCTTGTGGCCAAGTGTCCAGCCAAATTACTCTATTTGCCAAATCAGGTATGGACTCTTGAATTAATTCTTGTTGCCGATGACGTAAGTTGGCACTGACCTCGAGTATGTAGTAATGCTCAGGTAGGCATTGTAGTTCGTGCAAGTGTTTTAAAAGTGACACACAGAGTTTGCCAGTTCCTGCACCAAATTCAAACAAAGAAGGGTTGGGAACATGCTGCATTATTTGCTGGCATTGGTTGGCAAGTGTTTTGCCAAAAAGAGGCGTCAACTCCGGGGCTGTGGTAAAATCACCATCAGGACCAAGTTTGAGTAAACCGGAACTATAATAACCGTCTTTGGGATCATAGAGTGCTTTTTGCATAAATTCTGCAAAAGTAATGCTTGATTTTTGAGCTAATTGTAAGCGCAGACTAGATAATAAACTCATAATGTATGAAATCGATTGAAAAAGGGGAACATACCTTGAATCTTGCAAACAAACAAGCAGCAAAAGTAGCTTTAGTGACTGGCGCCGGTCGACGAATTGGGGCTTGTATCGCTCAAGCTTTGCACACAGCTGGGTATAAAGTGGTAGTTCATTGCCACCATTCTGTGGCCGAAGCTGAAAAATTGGTCAAACAATTAAACGATTTGCGCGGTGATAGTGCTTTTTTGTTGGTTCAGGATTTATTGGCACCAAATGCTGCCGAAAATATGCTGCAAGCACTCAAGCAATGGGTGTCGTGTTTGAATGTATTGGTGAATAATGCCTCGATTTTTTCTCGAACGGATTGGGATACTCAATTTGCAATTAATGTGCAAGTACCCTATTTGTTAAGTACCGCAGCGCAGTCATTATTGGCGCAAAATCAGGGAGTTATTATTAATATTACCGACATCCATGCTCAAAAGCCGCTCAAGGGGTATGCGATTTATTGTCAAACTAAAGCCGCATTAGAGATGCAAACCAAGGCCTTGGCATTGGAATTTGCCCCAGAAATAAGAGTCAATGCAGTGGCTCCCGGGCCTACTTTATGGCCAGAACAAGAAAATAGTTTACATGAAGAAGAAAAACAAAAAATTATTGCCAAAACCTTAGTTAAAAGTTTTGGCGATCCTGAATATATTGCCCAGGCAGTTTTGGGTCTGATTGAAAATCCGTATATTAGTGGTCAGATATTGCAAGTTGATGGCGGCAGAAGTATTCGTTAGTGTCTGTGGGATCCAGTAGGCTGGACAGCCTGAGGGAACCCCACCCTTTTGAACCCAATCGAAGCTCCCTTCTCCCCTCGGGGAGAAGGTGCCCGTAGGGCGGATGAGGGCTTAGCAAGGTGGCATTGACAAAAAATTTCATTACCGTCACCACCCTCATCCGCCCCTTCGGGGCACCTTCTCCCGCAAAGCGGGAGAAGGG
>JBAZRP010000044.1:0-9144 GCA_041662885.1 Legionella sp. | reverse complement strand
GTCTGATTGAAAATCCGTATATTAGTGGTCAGATATTGCAAGTTGATGGCGGCAGAAGTATTCGTTAGTGTCTTTGGGATCCCTCAGGCTGGGCAGCCCAGCCTACAAAGATTTAAGAGTCTAGGCAAACTTATAATTTATACCCGCCCTAACCATAGAACCACTAAACTGTATTGAGCTTAACGAACTATTAACATAACTGATAATGGGTATGGTTTGTGGTATTTGTACGATGCCTGATGTTGCCACTAATTCGCCATTATCATAATTTAACGTTCCAAGATTGTAATAAAGATATTCTACTTTAACACTCCAAAGAGAACTAATATATTTTTCAAAACCAGCACCTAAGGTATAGCCTGCTTGAGTGGCTGAGGCGGTATTCGATGCAGAAAATCTAGTAACGCCTTGGTAGGGAATTTCTTCGCCATTAATCGTCGTGCTCGCTTGTACTTCGCCATAGGCTAAACCGCCGGTGACATAAACAAGCAAAGAATCCATTTGGGGAATACTTATGCCAAGACGTCCGCGCAGGGTGCCTAGGTAATTAGTCTTTTGGTATAAATTAAACACGGTATCAACGTTGGAATTTCTAGTGTCACCAGTAGCTGCGCTTTGGGTGAAAATGCTGTTGTTCGAGCTGTTTAATCCTTGCAGATCAGTTTCCAATCCGAAAACCCATAAATTGTTGAATTCCATATTCACGCCAAATTGCGCTCCACCAATAACTCCAGAACCATTTAATGGAAAGGAACCTGTAGCACTTTGCGCGGCAGTATCAGCGAGTATTTGAATAGCATTAGAACTAGGAATACGAAAAGTCGGTGTAGGAGTATAAGTAAAAATATTTTCACTAAGGACATTCAGATTAGGATTGCTCCATAAGCCACCAATATTTCCTCCAACATAAAAGCCATTCCAATCGTGGATGTCTGAAATATCTGCCATTGCACCTGTAAATCCAAGCTGGCTGTAGCAGATGCTACTGAGTAAAAAAATAATTTTTTTCATAAATGCGTCCTTATTTCGAAAACCCCTTATTCTGTGCTTAACCCTATCATGAAGTGAAGATTAGAACAATAATGCGTATGCATCTGACATGTACTTGGGTGTGTTTACTAGTCCATTTTCTACGTCCCGCGGCTTGTCCCTGAAAAAATGAATTGTAAACACACCCTTGATTTCAATTAAATATTGAGTAATGCTACAGAAATTAATGGAAGCCAAAGGACGGTGTTCTATGCGTAAATTGCTTGTTATGGGCTTCATGGTTCTATCATTATTAGCTTGTAGCAAAGAGTCAAAAAAATTTAATGGTTATATTGATGCAGATTTAGTGTACTTATCAGCTGATTTTGCAGGCCGTTTGGTTGATTTGGCAGTACAAAGAGGACAAATGGTTCAGGCTAATCAGTTTTTATTCAGATTAGAGCAAACCAGCGAACGGTATGATGTGCAATTGAGTAAAGGTACAAACCAAGAATTAAATGCTCAGCGACAACAAATTTTAGCTCAGATTCAATATAATGAAATTAATTACCGTCGTACTTTAGGAATGCGTCAAAAAAGAGCAGCAAGTCAGAATGATTTGGATTTGGCTAAAAGAGATTTAGATGTATCAAAACAACAACTGTCAGACATTGATGTCAAAATTCATAATAATAAAATCGATAAAGCTGATAAAAAATGGAAAGTGTTGCGCAAAGAAAATTTTGCACAAGAATTGGGTATTTTATTTGATACTTATTATACTCAAGGAGAATACGTTCAGGCAGGTTATCCCGTTGTAGCTTTAGTGACAAAGAATCATATCAAAGCAGTATTTTTTGTTGCAGAACCCGATCTGCAGCGCATTAAACTAAATCAAAATATTACTATTATGACGCAAGCAGGAGCGGCATTTGCTTCAGGCACGATTAATTATATTTCAAATATTGCTGAGTACACACCACCCATTATTTACTCACAGGAACAAAGTTCGCGCTTGGTTTTTAGAGTAGAAGCCAAAATTGAGAGTCCGGATCTAGAAAAGATTCATCTGGGTCAACCGGTACTCTTGGAATTAGCATCATGAATGAATGGGCTATAGATGTTAAAGGATTAACTAAAAAATTTGGCGAAAAGACCGTCGTTGATCATATAGATTTGAAAGTAAAAAAGGGCAGCATTTTTGGATTTCTTGGTGCTAATGGTAGTGGTAAGACTACCACTTTGCGCATGTTATGCGGTCTGTTAACACCAACCGATGGTGAGGGAACTTGCCTTGGCTATAATATTCGCACTCAAAGTTTAGAAATAAAAAAACAAGCCGGATACATGCCGCAACAATTTAGCTTTTATAAGGGCTTAACAGTCTATCAAAATTTACGTTTTGTAGCTGATATTTTTGAAATTCCTAATACAGAATTAGCGATAAAAGAAGTCATAAAAGATTTTGATTTAGCACCGTATCAAAATGTAAATGCAGGGAATTTATCAGGGGGTTGGAAGCAGCGCTTATCTTTGGCTTGCTGTGTTTTGCATACACCACAATTATTATTTTTAGATGAACCGACCGCAGGCATTGATCCTAAAGCACGCAAAGAATTTTGGGATTATTTACATACTTTAGCGCGGCAAAAAGGCACAACTATTCTTGTGACTACGCATTATATGGATGAGGCTGAAAAATGCACGCGTCTTGCTTATATCAATCAAGGAAACTTATTGTATTCAGGTGAAACCAAAGATCTGGTGACACACTCAAAGGTACACAGTTACCAACTGGTTGGTCATGAACAAGGCCAAGTCATGGAGCAAATTCAGCTATCGTATCCTAAGGTGTTGGTATCACTTATAAATAACGAATTACGTATTTCTTCGCGCGATGAAAGCTTATTACAAGAATTAATGGATAAAGAACATCTTACTTTTAAAGCAGTGACTCCTTCTTTTGAAGAAGTCTTTATTGGGTTGATACAATGAATTACCGACGTTTATTCGGACTAATCCGAAAAGAGTTTATTCTTATTGTACATGATAAAGGTACTATCGCGATGTTGGTGGTATTGCCGGTACTTTTATTGGTCTTATTCGGCTTTGCCATTGATTTTGATCCAAAACATTTGCCGACAACCGTTATAAGTTATGATAATTCACCTTTAACACGAAATTTTATAAGCTCTTTATCAGCTTCAGGTTATTTTAAAATTATTGATACCTCTGGCGATGAAAACAAAAAAAATATGGATTTTGCCAGCGGTGCCATCAATCTTGCTTTTACCATACCGCCCGATTTTACGCGCAAATATTTACGAAATGAAAATCCACAATTATTGATTGAAACGGATGGTTCGGATCCCGGGAGTAGTGCTAGTGCACTTGGTAATTCGTTAACAGTTTTGAGTCAAGCGCAAGAAAATTTCAATAAAAATGGTTTGGGCTTTCGAAATCCCGTCACAGCACCGCGTAGTATCAATCCGATTATTCATAGATTATATAATGAATCAAATATCAGTGCTTATAATATTATTCCAGGATTAATCGGTGTCATGCTGACTATTACTATGGTTATGTTAACGTCAACGGCTATTACTTCTGAAAAAGAGTCTGGCACCATGGAAATGCTGTTATGCACGCCTTTAAAACCAACGGAAATTATTCTTGGCAAAGTAATTCCTTATGTGGTTTTGGGTTATTTACAACTGACCAGTATTTTGATTTTTGGGAAATTATTGATTGATATTCCTATGCATGGCAATTTGTTATTACTGTATTTGGCTTCGGCACCCTTTATTATTGCTAATCTAATGGTGGGCATGATTTTTTCCACTTTAGCAACTGCTCCAATGCAGGCAATGCAATTAAGTGTTTTTTATCAATTGCCCTCCATGTTTTTATCCGGTTATATATTTTCTTTTTTTGGCATGCCGCGATGGGCACAATTAATTGGCTATTGTTTGCCAATGACTTATTTTATACGAATAACACGTGGAATTTTGTTGAAGGGTAATTCATTAACACAAATAGTGCCAAATATTATACCGATCATTGTGATCGCAGTTGTTTTGATTTATTTGGCTGGAAAAATATTTAAAACCACACTTGATTAGATGAAATGAAAATAAAAAATACCTTCAAAATAGTAGGGCGTGTTTACAATTCAATTTTCTACGTCCCGCGGCTTGTCCGCGGGATCCAGTCGGTTCTGAATTTATGCAACAAGACTTTGCTTTATTCAAAATCTCTGGATCCCGCGGACAAGCCGCGGGACGTAGGCCTGAAGGATCTTAAGGACGTAGACCCTGAAAAAATGAATTGTAAACACGTCCTAGTGCTCTGCAGCCTGATCCTCACGGGTTGTTGCAAAACCTGTTTGCAACAAACGAAAGCGCCTGTTAATTACCCCACGCAAACGCGTAGTGGAATTCATTACAGCGCTACAGGGGATTTATCTAAAATTGCATGGTGGAAAAAATTACACGATCCCATGCTGGATCATTTGCTAATTGATGCACTGGCTACTAATTATCAAATAAAAACCGCGCGTGCGAATGTACTGCAAGCGCAAGCACAACTTAAGGCAGCACAATATTCTTGGATTCCTACTTTGGATGCATCAGCTAATGGTTTTACTGGTGGCACCTGGAATACCAATATTGTTCCAAGTGGTCCTTTAGCTAATAGCCCATTGTTTTCTAATATCAATAATTTGCGCTTTCGCGGATATTACGCCGGCTTTATGCCGGGATATACCGTGAATATTTTAAATAATATTTACAATGTAAAATCCGCAAAAGCTTCGTTAGAAGCTGAGCATATGCAACTTCTAGCGAGCAAATTAGCAATTATTAGCCAAATGAGTGGCGCATATTTCATGCTCCTAAGTCAGAAACAGCAATTAGAAGTACAAAAAACTTTGCTAAAAGATTTACAAGAAATGCGGCATTTAGAACAGATACGCTATAAAGATGGTGCCAGTGACAGTGAAATTATTATAAGTATGGATCAAGAAATTGCCCAAGAAGCAATTAAAATACCGCAAATTGAACAAGTAGTCGCGCAAACTGAAAATACTATTCATTTATTGCTAAACCAAAATCCAGGCCCAATAACTACAGATAAAACCTTATTTGATTTGAATACCAATAATTTGATCCCTAAAAATATCCCTTCTTCTGTTTTAAAAAATCGGCCAGATATTATTATTGCCTTAGATAATGTTGCGATTGCTAATGCACAAGTTGGCATTGCATATTCTGCTTTTTTCCCGAATATTTCCTTAACCGGTTTAGTTGGCAAGACGTCCTTGGATTTAACCAACTTATTAAAATTAGGCGCTAATTTTTGGTTAGGCCAAGCGTACCCCAGCATGAAAGTTTTAAATGCTAGCGCCTATCAAAAAGTAAAAGCTAATAAAGCAGGTTGTTATGCGACTTATTATGAGTATTTACAAACACTAAGATCCGCTTTTAAAGACGTGGATGACAGTGTAACAAATGAGCTGAAAATGCGCAGCGCCTATAGACTGGCAGAACGCTCTTATCAGGCAGCAAAAGAAAGCTATAATATTGCTAAAACTCAATACCAACAAGGCGGCAAGGACTATCGTACGGTTGTGAATGCGAAAGTAAACTTGGATCGCAATCAATTAATTCTTATTCAAGAAAAGGCGCAATTATTAGATGGTTCAGTTCAGCTTTATGTAGCCCTGGCAGGGGGGGTAGGCGTGTGACTTAATATATCTAGTCTATAATTAAATTAAGTTATACATCACAAGCAGAATAAGTGCGTTATGAATCAAATATTTTCGCAGCAGCAACTTTATGAATTTATTAAAAAATACGATCCCTTCGATCAGATGAGCAAAGCATGTTTATTGCAACTAGCTGAGGTTTTAGAGGTCGTATACCATCCTGGTTCCTCCCTTTTGATAAAGAAAGGCGATGATCTGAATGACCTATACATACTTATGAAAGGTCGCTTGTATTATCAAGTAACGGATGATGTTGGACATATTACGCATAAGGGTGAGTTGAGCGAAGGTGCAATAATTGGTGAAATGGCGCTTTTATCCGATTCTGTGCGTTCAGCTAATGTGTATACTTTGCGCGACAGTATTATTTTGAAATTAACCAAGAAAGATTTCTTAACATTAAGCGGTCAGTTTCCTGAATTGTTAAATAAGATAATGGCTTATACTATCAAGCGACTAACCAATTCCATGCAAGGTATGGATACTAATGCACCTCATAATAAATCCATAGCTGTAATTCCTATTACGCCTGTCGAAAATTTAGAAAATATCTTAAAACAGTTAATTATTAAATTTCCTCTAGGAGAAAAAATTCTACTCATCACTAAAGAAGAATTTTGTAAATACCATAAATTAGATGAAAACGGCGGTATAGGTCACGATGATGTAGTTTGGATAAACCAACAAGTAGAAAACTATACGTTTATCATTTATTTGGCCGATGAAAGCGTTTCAAATTGGACTAGATTTTGTATACGCCAAGCAGACTCAATAGCCTACATTGCTGATGCAGCATATAAAGACCCAAAACTTTCTCCGGTAGAACAGTACTTAAAAGAAACGCAAACTGATTTTGTGAAACGAACTACTTTACTACTATTGCATAAAACAGATGCGCTACCTACAGGCACGAATAAATGGTTGAAACCGCGTTCAGTGAACAGCCATTACCATATCCAAACATTTTCCGACCTTGGTTTATCGCGCATGATGCGTATTTTTACCGATAAAACAGTTTCTTTAGTTTTAAGTGGTGGGGGCGCGCGCGGCCTGGCGCATTTGGGTTTAATCAAGCTACTGAAAGAAAGAAATATTCTAATAGATTATATTGCTGGAACCAGTATTGGTGCGATTTTCGCAGCAGGCTTTGCCATGGGATTTACCCCAGAAAATAGTTTGCAGTTAGTTCAAGAGCATTTGATTAAAGGCGCTGAAATTGATTTTACTTTTCCTTATATCGCTATCGCTAAGGGAAAAAATGTTTCAGACGGTATCGCAGGTCTTTTTGGTGATAATACGCATATAGAGGATTTATGGTTGAACTTTTTTTGTGTTTCGACTGATTTGGTAAGTCAAAATTTGGAAATTCATGATACCGGTTTATTGTGGGAGGCCGTTCGTTCCAGTATGTCCTTACCCTTTATTTATCCACCAGTGGCATATGGTGATAAATTATTAATAGACGGGGGTATTTTGAATAATATACCTGTAGATACTATGCGCGAATATGCGTATAACAGTACGATTATTGCTTCAAATATTGTTGATACTAGTACCTTCAAAATAAGTCCTTATCCTACCTTTATGTCCGGTTGGCGTTTGCTTTTGAATAAGCTTATGGGAGGAAAGGCAATTTTACCCATGAATTTAAATGATATGGTTTTTAGATTATTAACCATTAGCTCGCTTAAAAATACTGAAAAAATGATGACCTTGGCTGATTGTTCGATTTATTTAGATGTGGATAAGTATGGGATGATGGATTACAAGCAATATAAAGAAATTGCAGAGCTGGGTTATCAGCAGGCAAAAGAACAGTTGCAGGCACAAAACTTGGAAGAGTTATTAAAGTTGAGGTCAACCTAAAGTAGGTTGGGACTTGACTCATAGCCCTGTTTCCATCCGGTACGTCATCCAGAGCGAAGCGAAGGATCTTCTTTTCAGTTAGCACTGATGTGGCTTGAGAGAAGATCCTTCGCTTCGCTCTGGATGACGTACAGAGCGAAAGCTTCCTTAACCTAACGGCTATGGGCCAAGGCCCAACCTACTTAAAAAATTCTCTGATTTGCTCGATCGATTCAAGACTATAAAACTGCTCCAACAACTCCCGACTCAATTCACCTCTAAAATAATAACGCACCAAAGATTTACTCTGTAAAACAGCTTTATATTCATCTTCTAAGGCCGCTAAATCATGAAGGTGTTGTAAAAACACCCTCATTTTATCAGATAACTGAAGCGACATGACCTTTTGCTCAAGCAACTCTTCATAAAGCCAAGGTCGTCCACAGCCCGCGCGGCCTATCATAAAGGCATCACAAGCACTAAGATCCTGCGCTTGTTGTAAACTGTGATTATCACGAATATCGCCATTGGCAATTACCGGTATGGAAACAGCCTTTTTAATAAGGCCGATTTGCTGTAAATCACAGGCAATAGCATAATCATCTACCCAACGTCTACCATGTACTATAACTGCATCAGCTCCAGCATCTTGAATTAGTTGTGCAAGAGCCAGATCCTGTTCATTGCCTTGTATACGAATTTTAACCGTTAGAGGAATGCTAATACTCGAACGAACCGTTTCAATAATACCCATCAATCGTTCAGGATTCTCCAATAAAGCACTCCCGCGCCTTTTTTGCGAATTTTATTTTTTGGACAACCACAATTAAGGTCAATCAAATCTGCGCCTATGCTTTGCAAGTGTCCAGCGGCTTGAGCCATTATTTGGGGGTCGGTACCTGAAATTTGATAAGCAAGTATACGTTCCTCTGGGGCTCGATACAGATAACGCGAATTGGCTTGATGTTTGTGAATGACATCATTGGCAGAACACATTTCTGACACACAATAGGCTGGAGGAGTAAATTGATTAAAAATAGCTCTAAATGGCGCACAACTATACCCTGCTAAAGGACCTTGGATTAGGCGGTGAGGAATAGTTAGCGATCCAATGAGCAAAGGACTATTAATAAAACTATGCATAAGGTACATTCAAAGGTAGAGGGCAATAGATTATACCATTTTTTATATTTGGAGGAGTATTGCATCATGGAAAAACGGACTTTATCCCCTTTAGAATTAATCAGTATCGCGACTCAACATGCCTATGGAGCTGATACCCTCCTGCAACAAATAGGAAAAGGGTATGGCAAAGAGGAACATTTAGACACAATCACGCCAATAACATCTCTTATGTACTTAGCTTTTCAATACACCCTAAAAGCCTATTGTTTGCATGATCATCGGCCAATTAAAGAATATAAAAATCTTATGGAATTGGTAGATTTGAACAATCATCTGGGTTTATCCAGTCATGAACGTGCTTTATTAAAAACTTTATCCCGTCAGCAAGTGTTTAACAAAGGCTTATCTTTTGATTTGTGGGAAAACCTGCAACAAGCGCA
>JBAZRP010000043.1:0-22882 GCA_041662885.1 Legionella sp. | reverse complement strand
TTCATATGGTAAGTCATCAACCGGGTCTTACTTTTTTACCGAGCCTGGCATTACATAGTGAGTTATTAGCAGGGACGGATCTGATGTCTATGCCCTTGAATAATAGTACAGCATACAGAGAAATCGGTATCGCTTGGCGTGCTACTTCATATAAAACACAAAATTATTTAAAAATGGCAGAGATCTTGCAGGGAATTGTGGAGGAGAAGTTAGGTAAGGGATGACACGCTCAGGAGGGCAAAATGAATATCAGTACGGGTAGAACAATTGTTTCAATATTATGTTTAGGATTTATGGTATCGATTGCCCAAGCAGCAAGCAAAACCAATCTGCGTGGGGCGCGTTATTGTGAGATTATTGCATCTAAAACGATCCCGCATTTCGCCGTTTATAATACTATTGGGCTGAATGATTGTCCTGAAGATGTTTGGAGCAAAGTCAGTCCAAGACAAGTTAAAAAGGAAATTGGCTCTACTTTTGTCCATTTGAATGGCCCTAGATATTGGGTTATTGATGGTTTTGAACATTCGAATTTAGTAAATCCAACAGTTAAAGATATTAGTGGCTTAAAGATGCGCGAGGCGGGTGTATTGCACCTGAGTATGCGCGATATGCTAAAACCTAATAAAGCCTATCAAACACGCGATGTAAACAGACAAACCACTTGGGTTTATCAAGCAGGTAAACCAGTGTATGAACTGATTGATCCCCAAGGAACTGTTTATGTAATGCAATCCTATAGCGTTCAACGAACAGCACAAACTCCAGAATCTTTAGCTGAGCTCGGAGCAAAGTTACAGTTACCCGCTGGTTGGAAGTTTAAAACGGGGGTTTTAAGTCAAACACAAAATCTGCAAGCAGTTGATGGTATGGCAATTGTCGTTCAAGATGATTTTTTAAATACCTATCAAAAAGCAGCGAAGGATTTTTTGTAGTTTTATCAGTCTTTGCGAACGCAGCCACATGGAAGGACGTGGCTGCATTAAAAAATATACCGTGATCAATCAATGCGCAAATTACAAATAAGTAGCTATACTTAGGATGAAGTAAAATAAGGAGATATCCATGAATAAAAATCCTAAGAAGATGGCTGCAAGCGTGTTGCGTACAGGGATTATTGTGGGTTTGTTAGGCCTAACTGTTGGGTATACATCCATTGCTGATGCTGCTCAAGGTTGCGGTTTTGGTTTTCATAGAAATGGCTGGGGACGCTGTGTGTGGAACCACCCTGGACCTTATGCGCGCCCCGCGCCTTACCATCCTGGATGTTGGCGTAATCGTTGGGGTCAATTGCGTTGTTATCGCTACTAATAATTTTTTACTGGGCCGTGTAGGGATCGAACCTACGACCAAGAGATTAAGAGTCTCCTGCTCTACCAGCTGAGCTAACGGCCCGGTATTCAATAGAATAATGGAAGTAATTAATTCCTGCAATCCTGTTCTTGACAACCTGTCCAAATAAAATTGAAGTCGGTATTTTTCTGGGGCATAATCAGGCTGATTTTTTTTGTATGAGGTGATCATGAAGGTAGTTGAAGCAATTGCATATTTAGAGAATAAAGATAAATCAGTAAACGAAAAATTTAAAGTGATAAGCGGTTACGATACCAGCACTGGTATAAAAGCTACGCAAAGAACGTTTTGGGCTAATGCTTTGGGAGATGCAGGTCTGTTGGCGCAATTGGTTGCTTTTGAAGCGAGTAAAGAAGTTGTTCAACCTAAAAGTGTAAGTGACTTTTTTGGTGGTTTGGCAACTGTTGCGAAAAATCTTCTTGGGACTTCGGATAGTTTGAGTGTGGAGCTAAAAACTGCGTTTAAAAACGGTACCAAAAAATCACCTACGCAGGAAAAAGATCAGCAAGCCTATGTTGATAAAGTGTTACTATTAATGAAAAATCACAAAGATAGAAGTCAGTTGGTAGACTTTGAATTTGCTGATCCAGATAGCTTAAAATCGCTGAAGAATGATGTCGATGATTTAGACGACCAGTTTAAGAGTGGTTTTACTATAAAGTAACGAGTAGATAATATGAATAATATCCGTGCTTTTTTTGCTATTATGCCACCAACAACTATGTTGATGCAGCTTAGCAAAATAGTGCGGAACATCAGTCAAGTGATTCCCGAGCACCATCTTAGACTTTCTAAGACTGAGCATTTGCATAGTACATTGCAATTTATAGCTCATGTACGGCTACAGGATATAAAACCGCTAAGTGAGCAAGTTGCCGACGCATTAAAAAATATACCGGCATTTGAATTGGAACTTGGGGCTTTAGAATGGTTTCCTAATTCCTGTCATCCTAAAATTCTGTCTTTACAAGTTGGTCCTTATGAGATTTTAAAGAATTTATCGGATACTCTTGGTCAGGTGCTTAGTAGGTTTAATTATCCTCTCGAAGCGCGTCCCTTTCGACCACATCTGACTTTGGCGCGATTGAAAAATGTTGATTCAAGCGCTGTGCAATTAGAAAAAATTCCTTTGGTGGCTATGCATCCTGCTTTGATATCTGAAGTGCATTTAATGGAAAGTAAGCCTGATAATGGAACCACATATTATAAATCTTTGGCTAAATTCAGTCTTTTTGGTTGAAGTTTGACTTATCTGTAAATCCTGTTAAAATGCTCATTTTATGTTCTATTTGGAGTGAGGATATGATGCTGTACGCTAGTGTTGCAACGAAAACTGATCGAGAAAATCGCAGTGTGGCCAGGGTTGCTACAAATACAACTGAAGTGGAGCTACAAGAACAAACTCATGCTTTGAAACAAAAAAAGCAAAAACAAGTAGTTCCACGTCAAAAACACTGTGTTGCGGCAATTTTAAATCCAGTTGAGTTTGATAACTATAAACTTTGGAGTTTGCTTTCTAAAAAATTAACAGAACAAGAGTGTAAGCATTTTACTGCATTAGCTGATTTAACAATGAAGGATCATAAAGTCTTGTCTGCAGCAAAGTACACTTTTTGGCCTGATATTGATATTTTTTATCCAGAACTAGCGCTTTTTATGGAGCTATTGGCGTATCATCGTTTCGATATGAAGAAAATTGCTACTATTTTTAAAGACTGCCTTATTGTGTCAGCGGCACCACAAGCATTAGCTTTTTGGTTGAACCGAAAAGAAAATCAAAATATCAATTCAAGAGGTCCTCAGACTGATAATCCACCACCGCCAATTCCACCAAATAATAATAATTTGTTTTTGGGTGATCCTAATTTTCATTTTAATCCGCAACAGGTTCGCTGTACTATTAATATGCAAATTTTGGCTGGATTTATTACGGTATTAGGGATTGCTGCTGTGGCCGTTGCTTTTACTGCTCTTAATGCTGCAACTTTTGGTATTCCTCTTGCCGGTGTTGGAGTGGTTGCTATTTTGTGTGGCATGGGTCTTTTTGCGTTTGGTCATAATGCAAATAATAAGCAGTATCAAGCGGTGCAGAATAATATGCCTGGAGCGCCGGCTAGTTAAAAACTTCGAAATACGTAACAGTCTGTCGTTGCGAGTATAGCGAAGCAATCCAGTGGCCTTAAATGAGCATCGAGGTCACTGAATTGCTTGGTCGCCACGCTCTTTGCAATTGCACAACCTACCTATTCCATAAAAATAATTGATGTTATACTTTTTGGAAATTGTAAGGGATTAGGTGTTATGCAGACGAAAAATTATATCAATGAATCCATTCCTTCACTTCTAGTAGAAAAAATTCCGGTACAAAAACACAAGCTCAATGAAGGTATTTCTGATTATTGGAATGGCTTGTTGCTATGGCGTTTATGGATTTATATGGCTGTCGCTGATATCAGACGGCGTTATCGCTTGACTTTAATTGGCCCTTTTTGGACCACCTTGAGTTTAGCAATTTTTATTTTGTGCATGAGTTATTTATTTGCAACACTCTGGCATAACGATATTAAAACCTTTATGCCGTATTTTTCTGCGGGTTATATTTGTTGGATTTTGATTGCTACCACTATTACTGAGGGCTGTACTACCTTTATTAGTGCAGAAGGTTTATTAAAACAAATTGAGCTGCCGTATTCTACTTTTGCCTGGGTCGTAGTAACGCGTAATTTCCTGGTTTTTCTGCATCAAATCTTTATTTTTATTTTAGTTGCTTTAGTATTTCAAGTTCAGCCTACGTTGAATACTTTATTGATAATTCCCGGACTTATTTTATTCTTTTTTAGCGCTAGCTGGCTTGCGATACTCGCGGGATTATTATGCGCCCGTTTTCGTGATGCGCAGCAGGTAGTCGCCAGTTTATTGCAAATTTCTATTTTTTTAACGCCAGTTTTTTGGCCTGTAAATCAGTTAGAGCCAGGAATGAGGACATCTATCCTTATTAATGGCAATCCTTTATACCACTATTTATCGCTTATTAGACAACCTATGCTAGGCCAGGCGCCAGAATTTATCAGCTGGGTCATTGTTGCAAGTATTGCAATTCTTGGTTGGTTTATTACGATGAACGTCTTATCAAAAAAATATAAGAGCCTTATCTTTTGGCTTTAAAAAATTGGAGCTATACGCTTAAATGAGCATATTTCTTGAGGTTAACCATCTGAATTTGGATATCCCGGTTTTTCATGTGAGTCGTAGTTTTCGTACTTCATTACTTAACAAATATACTGGCGGTATCATTAATCAAGTAAAGCCTAATATGGTGAGCATTCGCGCCTTACATGATATTCATTTTCGTCTAGAGTCAGGAGATAGATTGGGTCTAATTGGCCATAATGGCGCAGGAAAAACGACGCTATTACGGGTTTTGGCAAAAATTTATAAGCCTGTGAGCGGGGTTTATCATTATAATGGCAAAATTTCCTCTTTGTTTAATATGTCAGTAGGATTGAATTTAGATGATAGCGGTATAGAAAATATTTATACTATAGGTATGCATCTGGGTATGCATAAAAATGATATTGAACAAAAGAAACAAGAAATTATTGATTTTAGTGATTTGGGTGAGTTTATTCATCTACCTGTACGAACGTATTCGGCTGGTATGCAAACGCGTTTAAGTTTTTCGATTGCTACAGCTCTTGAGCCGGATATCCTATTAATGGATGAGGAAATTGGCGCTGGCGATGCGCATTTTACTGAAAAAGCCAAAGTAAGACTTACTGATTTTTATGCTAAAACCAGCATCATGGTATTAGCTTCCCACTCCATGGATTTAATCAAACAATTATGTAATAAGGCGTTGTTACTTGATCACGGACATCAAATCATTTTTGGTGATGTGGATGAAGTATTTTTAAAATATAAAGCAATGACTGCAATTGAGGCCTAGGGATAGTTCAGAGTAAAGTCCGATTGGTCTGTTGCTTCTGGTTTAGAAGTTATTGGTTTAGCAAACAAGGGCGCATAATGCATGATGCTTTCAATCTGCTTTTTATGCGGAGTTTTTAAATTTTTGAGTAGGTCTGCTGCCTCCTCACGGAATTGATGTCGGAGTATAGCGTCTTTAGTTTGCCAAAATTTATCTTGAATTTTGAGTAAGTCTTCATAGCTTGAATCAAGTAAGGATGAAGCGAACATATCCTCTAATCCTTGAGTGGCATATTCAGGAATATGCGGTAAATTATGTTTGCGGCAAATAGCGTGCAAAGTATTACGGTAACGTAAACTATCTTGATTGCCTTTGGTTGCATATTCATTATGCCCTGTTTCTTCCAATTGTAAAAAATATACAGGAGCAACATCTTTAACGCCATTTTTTAAAGCCTGATTTCTTTTATTGGCAACACGCAGTGCGAGCCTAAGAGTATTTTCATGCGGAACTACGCGATCGTTTTTTGACGAAATAATAAATAAGGGTACATTAACTGGAAATCTATCAATATGTCCTCGAGCATGGTGTATTTTTTCTGGTTGATGCTGATTCCCTAAAAGTACTCTATGGAAGTGCTTGTAGACCCACTTGCCAAAAGCTACCGAATGAAAGAAGGTTTTGCCATGCGATTTAAAGATACTGCGAATGCTTGCAGGCGGCGCCTCTAAAATACAAAGTGCAATATCGTTTAAGGTCTTATTTTCTGCTATTGCTGAAAAAGTGGCTGCAGCACCGCGGGAAACACCAAAATAGACGCGAGCTTTGTTAGCAAGTTCTGGTGCCTGAGTAATTGCTTTGGTAGATCGCGCGAATTCAGCAATATCTGTTGCCTGTCCACAGGAAGCCTTATTAGTATCAACCGTAAAGCGAGCAAAGGTGCTGGCATCATTAATTGCTTTATCGCCTCGCTGGATCTTTATTCCATACCACCAATGCTTGAATATAGAAGGTAAGCTGTAAAACCAATTTATAATTTGTCCAAAAATAGAAGAGCCAGGATGGAGACCGATTTCTTCAAGGTTTGGAAAATAAAAATGCCGTCCCTCAAATAAAGGCTGGCCTGGTTTATTGGTGCTAGCGTGTTCGCCATTGGGCAGTTTTAAGGTGTCACCTGCACTTATATAGCGGGTAGCTTGTGTAGGAGAGAACCCCTTTCCAGGATAATAATGCACCAAAATATCTGCCTTGGTGTGAAACAGTACTTTTTTATTGTCGGATTTTATAGCCACTTAATTCCAGAATGCTTTATGAAGCGCCGGAAGCTATCACAAGAGTGTATTTATTTCAAGTTGAGGAACTATTATTAGCATCAAATTATCAATATTGTTAAGTCTATCTTTAATTTTTTTAAAATAACATTGCATTTTATTTATATCCCATTAAAATAACCGTGAATAATGATTAATTATAGGGCTAGCTATCAATGGGAAAAATAATTACACAATGTCCTTCATGCAGCAGTACTAAATTGCAAGTGACTAAAATTGAATGTTTGGATTGCGCTACTCAATTTGCAGGTGTGTTTCCCATCCCTGGGCTCCTAAAACTTCAAGAAGAGGATTTACGTTTTGTTTTAGATTTTGTGAAATGCTCTGGCAGCCTTAAGGAAATGGCAGTGAAACAAGGTGTTTCCTATCCGACCTTAAGGAATAAACTGAATACATTGATTGAGGTGTTGGAGAATATTGATCTGCACTCTGAAAATTCCAAAGAAGAGATTTTGAAATTGGTTGAGGCAGGAAAAATTTCTGCAGTAGAAGCTGCAAAGATGTTGCGTAAATTATGAGGCATATTATGAATACTGAAAAAACTCGTTTGGACACTATGTTGCGTGATAAAAAGATTTCACAAGACGAGTATCAAATTTTAGCCGCAGCTTTGAAAAGAAAATCTTTTTTTGCAAAAATGGAGTCATCTTTGTTATTAAATCCTTTTCAAAAAATTGCAGGATTTAAGGCTTTGATGTTTGGAATGATTATTTTGCTGTTAACCAGTTATTTGGGAGTTAAAGCAGGCTTATATTATTTGGGACCGCTGTCTGCAATTAATGTTTTAGCTGTCACCAAACAGAGTATAGGCCAGCCATTTTTATTACTACTATTCCAAAATACAGTATGTTGGCTTGCAGTAGCGATTGTATTTATGATAGTTGCGAAGATTCTGCAAAAGAAAAAGGTTCGTCTTATTGATTTTTTAGGAACGGTGGCTTTAGCACGATTTCCCATGCTATTTATTACGTTGTATACCTATTTTGTACGAACGTTTTATCCAAGCATGTTGGACATTGATCTAAGTAAAGGTCTGCCTATTCATGCAAGTATGAGTCAATATCTTTTTTCAATTTGTGTCACTGTATTAATGGTTTGGCAAATTGTTACGTATTTTTATGCTTTTAAGGAATCTTCAGGATTACTGGGTAAGAAGTTGTGGTGGGCATTTTTGGGATCGTTAGTTTTGGTGCAATTTCTTTCTGAGCCTATTACTACTTTATTTATGAATTAGAACTAATCTCTCATTGCCGCGGACAAACCGCGGTATGTATGGGAGTTAAATTTTTGTTGCGTTTACATCAGAGCAAAGAGATTCAAGCAGTATCCCATCGACAGGAACGCCTGAGGCAATAAGTATCTCTATTTGCTGGAATAAAATCATAGATAAAGGCGCTTTACGAGCTTCTAGCCAGGAAAGAGCTGCAATGCTTTGGCTAGTAATTTTTTTCTGTTCACATAAACTGTCGATATCGCTTGCTGATAAGTTATCTTCCAGATAGAACAAATTCTTGATGGTTTCTAAGGTTTTTGGCATGGTTCGTTGAAACCCTTCATTGAAGAAGGAATAACGATTCTTATATTTTTTATGAAAATTAATACTGGCCACAGAGTCTCTTCGTCTTAAAGCTAAATCCACATCGACCAAATGTACCGTTCCAGTCGTATTATCAGTTAAAAAATTACCCGTGATCGCAGCATCAACGACTATTCTTCTTGTTTTTATGAAAATTTCTATTACCTTGACCGCTATCTCTGTATCAGTGGCAGGACGTGAGTTCTCAAGATAAGGCGCAACCCAGCCTAATTTGTGTAAGCCTGCCTTAGGTAGGTCCTTATTTATATCATTCCAAAGCCTAATTGCGCGATCCTTATTATTCATGGCATTATTTACCGGATTTTCGTCTGTGATAGGATATTTGAGCACCCAAGGGCCTTGATGGGGTTCTTCAGAAACAAGTGCTTGTGGTGTGTCAAAATTAGATTTCCAGACTTTATTGTAGTTACCGTTGCCTAAAGCTAGCCAGTGGTATTTGGCAGCCTTGGTTGTATCATTTTTATTATCCATGAAGTAAGCCTGAAAGTAGTTTATGTTCAAATATTGTACTTAAAACGGGTGCAGAAAACAATACCTGCAATTAACCACCTGATTTATTTCGGTTTTTATAATTCCACTTGTCAGATTTTATAGCCTAATTGTAGTTGAATTAGAAAAAATTCAAGCTGATAGGTTATAAATCAATCAGGTTCTGGCTTAAACTAGTTTGATCTAATTCATTGGTTAGCTTAAATAGTTCCATCATATCCAAAACTTGCGTACCAAATTCTTTTATCATTAAAAATCGTGTGTAGAAAAATTTATTTTCTGTAGCGGAGGAATACGTTATATTCTGGGCTTAAAAAAGTAAACATAGTTATTTTATGGCAATGACCTACTATGATGTTGTTACAAAAGCTGGACTAGCAAGTCCAGCTTTTGTAAAGGTATATGTATCTTTGAAAGAACATCTTAATAATTAAAACCAGATTTATAGTGTTGCTGCTGATTCATATTATTATTATTATTTTGCGGAGGCATAAACGAAGAGTTTGGAGCTATAGTGACAGAACTCATTTGTGTTGTAACATTGTTTACATCAGCTGAATATTGAGCTGCAAATTGTTGCATTGCTCCGTAGGTTATTTCCGCAATTTGAGGAGTGATGTTCGCTAAAGGACGGCCCCTTGGTCTTTCACCATTTATATATCCTGCAGTTCCCTCACGACGGTTTTGTTCTGCTTCGGAAATGATGTGTCGTGAAAAACATTCTTCAGTTAAGAAGCGTGAATATTCTGCGACGTAAAGCACCGAGTTGGGATTGCGCTCAAAGTAATACTGGTATTCATTAGGATTTAATTTGCGACCTAAAATATTTTCCAATGCGAATTTGGTAAAAGGCAAATCTTCATCCAAACAATCCAAATCAAAGGGATTAATTGCTGCGGTTAAATTACACAGAAACCAAACACCTCGAGAATACGGGAAACCAGCACCTTGATTTTTTACAACCTCATCTCTTTCATCATAATAATCATCTACTTCAGCAACGAAAGAAGCGTCAGCATCAACATGTTTCATCCATTCAGTATCTTTATCATTGTTCGTACAACTAATTAAAGTAAGAGGATGTAGTTGTGGATTGTTTCGGTTTTTAATTTGATAGGCAATTGCTTTGCCACCTTCATTGGGCTCACCATCATTAAACAAATAATGCGACCATTTGCCTGGATAATCAAATCCAATTTTCAAGGCATTACTGACAGGAGTACCTTTAAAATTAAGCATGCTAAATTGAGTGCGTATGGCTTGATGTGCATAAGCTTGATATTGTTCTGGAGTTTTATTGCGGCGATCTAATACCAGAACCGTTGGGCTATTTAAAAATCGAATTTGGATATGATCAATAGGGATATACGCTAAAATATCAATTAAAATATGCAATCGATCCTCAGCTTCTTCTATGCGATTCATTTTTTCGCCAGGAGAAGGAATACGCCCCAGTCTGTTTTTAATAGCTGTTCGTGTTGGCTCTGAAGCTTCCAATGCATCTACATCAGTATAATTGTTTATCATTGAACCACTGTCATCGATGATAAAATCCAACTTGTATTCAGTTAACATCAATAATTTATTGATCAAACCAAAAGGCGTGTCATATTTTGAAAAAATTTCACCTAATTTATCAAGAATAGAATCATTCGATGGAGGTGTACTGTATTGAAATTTTTGCAGCATCTCCTGATCTTGTAGTAAATCCATAGAAGATTCGGTGCTTGAAGCCATGGGTACGGAATATTTATTAAAATGTTCCTGGATTTGTTGCGCTATTTCGATATCTGATGGTGAGGAGACTACAGCCAGAGGTAAATTGGTTGTATCTGAAGTGCTCGCGCTAACTGCAGAGCGTGTATTTTCAGCTACGTATTTTGGATTTTTTTTCATAACACCATTAACAGTAATGTACTTCGGTTCATTTGGCATACCATTGCTCCTGACGCTGATTAATAAAATGGGTTGTTGAGGCGAAGCTAGCATTAAATTTGGTGGTGTTCAAGTTAAAGAATGCATTTGGATGCGCAAATTATGGGCTATAATTATGAAAATGGCCATATTTGAGTATAGCTATGACTTCAGTACAGCAAAGGATTGATGATAGCGCGAGAAAAGTGGGTAATAAAGCTGCTAATCTCCAAGAGCTGCAAGCATTGTGTCAAAAAATAAGCTCATTAAATGTACCTGTTCACGTACCTGAGCTCTATGCACTTGAGCATGATATGATTACCTCTCATCTAGACAAGTCTGCACCAGACTGGCGCAATCTTTGGTCGAATTTCGTCCAAGAACAAGGTAAAGCGGAATTGGGCAGCTTAGCGCCACAAGCATTAGCCAAGCTACAGCTTCTGCGTGCGTTAATTGTAAAGACCTTCGAGACTTATCCCTTATCATCAGAAGAATTAGAGCAGTATCTAGGGACATTACCTGATAAATCCTTATTAATGGTACGCTCAACCAGTAAAGAAGACAGTGTCGATTTGGCAAATCCTGGGGGTAATGAAAGCATCGCTGCAGTAGCACCTGATAAGCATGCAATTTCAAAGGCAATGGGTGAGGTGGTAGCGTCTTATTTTAGTGAGAAATCACTCAAACAACGTTTAATCAGTAATGATAATATCACCGAGTTTCCTTTTATGCCGGTATTACTGCAACGCATGATAGGCGAACCTTTATTGGGTGAAATAAACGTAGCTGCGGTAATTCGTTCTGGTGTGATGTATACCGGTAAAGCCGGAACACAGATACAATTAGCACCGGGTCATGGCGAATTGATTGTAAATAGTAAAGCACCTTTTGATACATTTTATGTTACTCGTGAACAAGCGGTACACGCTGAAATATACAGAAAAACGCATAGACTAGTACCTATTGAGGTAGAAGAAGGTGGCAAAAAAAAGCGTAAACTGCAATTTCACAAAAATCCGCCTGAATTACAAAACAACCCTGCTGTACCCGCAACAGTCGCGCAGGCTATTGCCAAGGTCGGACGTAGTATAGAACAACACTATGGTATGCCTATGGATGTGGAATTTGTTTATCATCCTGAAGAAAATGTTATATATTTAGTACAAGCACGACCCATTCCTAAAGGTGATTTAAAACTAGTCGTTCCTTCTTCAATTCCTCCAGAAAAATTATCTGAAATTAAACGAACAAGCGAATTATATTCCGCCGAGGTGATTACCCCAGCAGGCAGCGCAGCACAGGTTATTACTGCACCAGATGCGTTATTAATTTGCGATACTATTGGCCAAGCATTAGATCATTATTTACAACAAAAAAATTCGGCGGTTAAGGCCGTTATCGTTCGTGAAATGGCACCTGAAACTTCGCATGAAGCAGCGCAATTTAAAGCAAAAGCTATCCCGGTTTTGGCAGTGGATGATTTAGAAATCGTGAAAGGATGGCTGAAGCAGGATAAGCCATTAGTGATAGTGGACCCACAGCGCAAGCAATTAGTTAACGTAAAGATGGAATATCTAAATTATAGCAATGCCAAACAGGAGCTTTATGCTGCTGGAATAATTAAAGAAGGATTTTTTAAATCGCCTATGGCTTCACAAGAGACGATACTGCCGTTCTGGAATAAAGAAAGGGTGGCCCCTGCTATAAGCACTCTGGTGCCTGAGGAAAAGGAAGAAGAGGAACAGCCTATAATTGGTGACCTTATTTTAAAAGTAAACTCCAGTGATCAGATAGAAAGTGAAGCTGCGTTACACCAACTATTAAAGCTTATACTTGGTCAGCATTATGAATTAGATAAATATCCCAATCTTGCTTTACCCAAAGATAAATTATTTAGTTTTTTAAAAGAACAAATATCGGTACTTGAGGGTGCTCAACCCGGAAAGAAGCAGGATGAGGCGATTTGGCAGGCTTTGCATACCCTATTGTATGTGTTTTATAAATTGGGGCGCAGTAAAGAGGGGCAAAAGAAAACCGCTCCTTATCAGGCATTATTCCAACAAGCGATGATAACAGGGGCAGAAATAGTTTTTTGTCTGCAGCACCTATCGCACGATAATTCAAATAACTCTGCATTACAGGAAGAATATTTAGGATTAGTCTCTAAATTAGAAGGTTTAATTATTAATTCCGGCAAGGCGCAAATGTTTTCTAGCTCCTTGCGACAAGTTGCTCAGGAAAAAAAATCCTTCCAAAAAGCACAAACGTATCCTGGTTTCGATACGCTTACAGAGATACAACAAAGCTATTTTATTGAATTTTTCAAAATGAAAAAATTAGCATTAAATGAACACGTTAAACAACAGTGGGCAGACTTTGCTTTTGCATGTTGTAGCGACCCTAAAAAAATAGCAAAGTTAGCTCATTTAATTAAATTCAGCATGGATAACGATATTGCATTTGATTTGATAAATAATATTTTCATTCTTGGTCGTGAAAAAAACCAAACCCATGAAGCAAATCTAGAATACATGATAAAAGAAATGGATCATACGCATCAGGAATTAGAACAAATAGATATCTTTAAAACACAAGCCATTCTTCAGGCTTGGGAGCAGCGCATTGGAGACTGGAGTGATCCTCATAAATTTAATGCCTTATGGAATGAATATGAACGTGAATTTCTGCCTCTTATTGATAGTCTATCGATTGCTGATAACCAGTCACCGCTGAGTAAGATCACTATTCTAAAATTAGTGCAACATATGACTGAAATCATGGACAGAACAATTAAAACAATGAAAGGTAGTCCTGATTACGATGAACAATTGAAAGTTCAATATTTTTCAAAACATTTGAATCCTTATTATCAGTTAATGCGTAAATGGGTTTCAATGGATGCGGTTAATCAATATTCTACTGATAATACGAAATACAGCATGTTGAAAACGATTGATAAAAAATTTGAATACCTGAAATTAAATGGCTCGATAGAACAATTAAATCCCTCAGGAAATTTTACCGTTTCATCAGCGTACATTGGATCAACAGCAAGCTTTGATCGACAATTTGCCGAGCGAAAACTAACTTTAGAAGATATGTTTACGTTGTTTCATCAAAATATCATTGCAAGTACCGTGCAACTTAATAATAGTTTGGGTGCAATACAAGCAAAAGATTTGCCTGATGAAATTCAGCCGCTCTTATCTGCATTATTGAGTCAGTCACACTGTGCAGTCACAGGTATTAGTAGTCACTTTCCTACTCTGCTTATAGAATTGACTAAACCGTTAAACAATCACGCAGCCTCCTTCTTTGTAGAATATAATCAAAATACCAAAAAAACCAAATTAACAGTTAATTACTACGGTCATAATTCACAAGGTCGCATGAGCTATATTAGCAAATGTGCAGCTTTAGATGCTGCTCTTTGTGGGGTTCGTGAGATCTACCCCGCTGCCTATAATTTGAAAAAATACACATTAGGATACTGTTGGGAATTATCAACGAAGCAAATAAGGGAATTGGCCCCTCATATCAAAAAGCAGATACAATTTTATTCTCATGTTACATTTGAGACACCGATGTATGTCCAATCAGGATTTCAAAGAACAATTAGCGACCTAGCTGATGAAGAAGTATCCCGTAAAAGGTCGATAAAATTATTTAAAAATGCTAAAAAAATTGAGTCCACATCTGAGGACATCGAGACCATGAAGGAGTATCTAACTTCTTTGAAGCTAGAGCTAAGGAAACGGCAGAACGAACCAGGAAAAAAACCAGAAGGGATTATCAAGTTGAATGAGTGGTTAAGTGCCTCTTTAGAAGACATGAATGCAAATGGTATTAAAACGGTATTTTATCAGGTAGCTATAGAGTTAGCTAATCGTCATCACAGTTTCAAATTCTCACGTAGCGAGGAAACAGAAATGTTTTATGCTCAATGGTATGGGAACATTTTTGCTATCCACAGAAAATTAGGTGAACCAAGGAATAACAAAATAGATGAACCAATAACAGATAACGCTAAATATGCGCATCAATGCAAAGACCGGATTAGACCACATCTTCTAGCGATTTATGAGAAAACACAGGATCTGTTAGAGAACTACAATGAAGATGATCCCAAAACGAAATATTATAAAGATGCAGCAAATAGTGCGCGTGAAGTACTAACTAAAATAATAGTGCACTTAAATACCTTAGCAGAATCTACCACGAAAGATGGTATAGACACATTTGCTAAAGAATGTAACACGGTCATAAATAATGCTTTAAATAGCGATTTAAAACAACACCGTGGAGTAAAAAAAGGGCTTTTAGGAGATATATGGAATGCACTATTAAGTCTTGCCAAAACACTTAGAGTAATAAGTCAGGAGCGCAAAGATTATTTGATGAGTACGGATTCAACTCAAAAGATATTGGATTTGAAAAATACATTTTTTGAGATGGAGCAAGCGCAACTGAGGTCTATGGATGATGTTAAACCCAAGCCCAAATCTCCAGAAAATCCCTAATCTTATTGTGACTTCCCACGCAGATCAATTTCCCGTATTTTGCTTTTTAAGAACGCATACAACAAATCATATGATTAGCCATCAAAAGATTGTATGAAATCGTATCGTAAATAGTGTTCGTTATAAAATAAAAATGAAACTGATAAAGATCCAGGAAAATCAACAAACCTAATCCTAAGAAAGGCAGCCACCTAAATTGCGAAAATCGATGGAAGATCAACACTAACATAGATGCCGCAAAGAAACGTATCGGAACATCAAGTAACAAGCAATATCTAATATTTTTGGACAAAAAACTATAAGCAAACAAAAGATAAATTGTCAGCATTGCTATTAATAACACACGCATATCCGTTTGTTTCGATACAATTACGGTGCCTAAGTATGCTACTGCAAGCAAAAAAGCATAAGGAGAGAGAATTAAAAAATCAGCCAAATATCGGTACCAAGGACCTTGCCCCCACAAGGCACTGTAAGGTGAAGGTTGTTTTATAATCGTTAGAATTGTTATCACCCGATCCAGGCCGTAGATAGATAAATCAATTAAAGCCACAAGGAGCACAGGAAGACTGACACAAAGAAATAGCACCAACCACTCATAATGAATTTTTTTACTGCTTTTTAAATAGATCAAAACCAAAGTATAAAATGGCAACAGTAAAATAGCTGTTTCTTTAACTAACAGAGCAAGCATGAACGACAAAACAAACAAAGCACTATTGCGCAATCCTTCCTTGTCTATCATTTGCATAAAAGCAAAAAATGAAAAAGCAGCAGTAGTCATCGCAAAACTATCCATTAATGCACGGCGTGACAGAGCTAATTCAATAGGTGATACAGCGAGTAATATCAACGTAAAAAGAGCCAGCGTTCCGCCCCAATACTTTTTTACAAATAAGTAGGTACCCATTAATAGCAATAAAAAATTGAATAAGGACAGAAAAGACAGAGTACTGTATGCATCATGAATATGCACAAATAGGGCTGAAACAAGGGTACTACCTAATCGTAAAGGATGAGGAGTATCATGGAGATTGGGCGTGTTGATAAAATCATTTGCTATGTTATTAAAACCTGCCCAGCCATGCGTGCTTAGTAATTTGGCCTGGCGGTAGTAATTTCCCTCATCAGCGCCTTTATGATAAGCACTTTCAGCTGGGAAGTTTAAAAAACTAAAAACGCCAATCAACAAAATAACTAATGCAGCCAGATACTGATTATATTTTTCAAAAAATACCATCTTATTCCTACCTATCAAGAATTATTCAAATAATTTTGAATGTAAAAGACCAATCCGATTAAGAAAGAATACAACAGATACCTTTAACACTCCTAGTCCATAAGTAGCACTTCGTATCAAACTGATTGATGAGGCTTCTTTGAAATATTTAGTCGGACAGGTTATTTCCGCTATAGGATATTTTTTGTAAATAATTTGAGCAAGCATTTGATTATCGAATATAAAATCATCGGAGTTATTTTTAAAATCGATATTCTGCAAGACTTCTTTGGAAAATGCTCTATAGCCTGTATGGTACTCACCTAATTTTTGACCAACGAGAATATTCTGAATAAAAGTTAATATTCGATTAGCAACATATTTTATTAAGGGCATACCACCTTCTAATGCACCATTACCTAAAATCCGCGAGCCTAAAACAACAGGATATAAGCCAGAACAAATAATATGCGACATAGGGGTAATTAGTTTCGGTGTATATTGATAATCGGGATGTAACATAATGACAACGTCGGCATTCAATTCTAAAGCTTTTGTATAGCAGGTTTTTTGATTTCCTCCATATCCCTTATTTTTGTCATGCTGAATGATGTGTTTAATCCCTAATTTTTGAGCAACGGAAACACTTTTGTCTTGACTGCAGTCATCTACAAAAATTACTTCATCAACAATATCAAAAGGAATATCATTATAGGTTTTTCCTAAGGTTTTTTCAGCGTTATAAGCGGGAAGAACAACAACAATTTTTTTATTGTTTATCATGTTACCTATCTCCATCACCCAACACACCACATCCAGTGATGCAATCCATTATAGTACTCAAGAAGCCCAATTATATACGTCTCCCTTTAGTAAGTATATTAAGAATTGTAGCTTGAACTTTATGGCCTTACCTGAGGTTAAAACTAGAGCTTACGTCCTGCGGCTAGTTCGCGAGATCCTGCTGATAAAGTACTGGATCTTGGTTACAGGATTGATCTCTTAATTCTTTATGTAAAAAACATCAACTAAAACCCCTTTAAAATTAGTCTGTTTCATATAGCTCAGCCCAACTTTTTTTGCCACTTGTTTGGAAGCCATATTTTCTACATGAATAATAGAAATCAGATGAGGAATATTTAATTGGTTAAAGGCATATTCTTTAATGGCCTGAGCCGCTTCAGTTGCTATTCCCTTACCCCAAAAAGCACTATCCAGGCGATAGCCAAGTTCGATGTGTGTTTCATTGTCAATGGTCTGCTTTATTAATCCACAAAAACCTAAAAACTTGTTATTTTCTTTCAAGGTAACAGCTAATAAACCAAAACCTAATTCCTCATATTGTGCAATTATCCACGCCAAGACTCCTTGTGTAACTTCCTTTTCGACCGCCTTGCCATTTCCTATGAAGCGCATTACTTCAGGATCGGCACATATTAAAGCAAAGTCATCAAGATCAAGTAATGTAAACGGACGAAGTATTAAGCGTTCGGTTATGATTAGTGGAATGTCTGTCATTTAAGCGGTACTCCGAAAGGTCATGAGGCAATGTGAATTTTACAAGAAACTATAAGTCTAAGTAAGCATATTTCAAAGAATTTAATCCCTAGTGTAGGTTTGGCCTTGGCCCAACAATTTTCAGACCTAATGCTGCATTATGTTGGGCCACGGACCAACCTACATTCCACTTTCTTATCGAATTTGTGGCGATCAAGAGTCCAATGTGGCTAAAATGCTTCCTTTTTCCCCGGTTTTAAGGTATCATGCAGAACTATTTATATCCCCGGAGTAATGATGACAATAGAACGTGTAGTTATTTTAATGGCGATGTCTGGAGAAGCGGCACCGTTGATCCACAAGTTAGGTTTAACCAAATCGACTCAAAAATTACCTCTATTATCCTCAGAAGTGTTTATAGGGAAAGTTAAAGAAAAAGACGTATTTTTAGTGACAAATGGACAATCTTTGAAGCATAAAGTGGATAAGGTGGCTACACAACCTGCGGCGGTTACAACTTATGCAGCAATATTAGCGTTCCAGCCTGACCTGATTATTAATGCAGGCACTGCTGGCGGCTTTGAAAAACGAGGCGCGGTCATAGGCGATGTTTATATTGGCACAAGCACGGTTTATCATGATCGCCGCATTGATTTGGGTGATTTTAAAGCTTTTGGCTTAGGAGCAAATGACGGTCTGCCAGCAGATTTTATGTCAAGTCAATTAGGTTTGAAAAAGGGCGCGATATCTACTGGTAATTCATTAGATGCATCAGATACTGATAAGGAGCTCATGGAGCAGAATTCAGCGGTAATTAAAGAAATGGAAGCGGCTGCTATTGTTGAATGTGCACAGGATCTGGAACAGCCAATACCTGTTATGACTGTTAAGTCTATAACGGATATCGTTGATCATCTTGCAAATACCAACACACCAGAACAATTTCAGAAGAATTTTTCATTAGCAGTAACTAATTTAGCAGAAAAAACAGAAGCAGTAGTCAATTTTGTAATGGGTCAATCGCTTGATTATATAGCAAAAGGCACTGTATCCGTTGCTCCTGCTGTAGTGACTGAAGAAGCGAAGCATACCTCGGATAAAAAGCATAGTTTTTCAAGATTTTTCCAATGCTTTAAACCGCATATAGCTAAGACAATTCATGTTACTAATGAAGAAAATTCAAACCTTAGTCTTCAGGCGAAATAAATAGATCTTAAGGCGCTATTCCCATTTTACGCTATAGGAATGATGGTGCCAGCGTAATTCGGCGGTAGTGCTTTTTGTTATTGAAGTAACTCCTGCTGGGGTGCCTGTATAAATAATGTCGCCTGATTTTAATGGGAAAAATTGGCTTATATGAATCAATAGATCCTCAGGTTGCATCATCATATCTGCGCCTTTAGCGCGTTGCCGAACAGTGCCATCTATGATTAATTGAAATTCAGTTTCCAGGTAATCATTGAATTGATGGTAGGGGATCCATGGACCAAGCACAGCTGCATCTTTAAATACTTTTGCTGTAGTCCATGGATGACCTTGTTTTTTTAGCTCAGATTGGCGTGTTCTTAATGTCATATCAAGACCAAGAGAGAGGTCTGAAATGGCATTTTTTGCTTCTTCATAAGTCATTCGGTACCCATCATGAGCTATGCGCAGCACAATTTCACATTCAGGTTGCACTGCGGTATCTGCAGAAGGAAAATCGAGGAGAATTTGTTCATCCCAATTAACAGCTTGCCTCAGAACGCTTGCGGGCTTTAAGAATAATATAGGTTTTTCTGGTACTACATCTCCCATTTCTTTAACGTGATCAAGATAATTTTTTCCAACACAAATTATTTTATCAATAGCCATATAGTGTTTCCCTTATGATTAAATGGGGACGGTCCGGGACAGTCCCTGATTAAAAGCATACAAAATGCATTATCTTATGCTATTTGGGGACGGTCCGGGACAGTCCCTAATTAAAAGCATACAAAATGTATTATCTTATAACGAGATAGATTTCTTTGTTGCTATTTGAATTCGATTTACATTCTTTTCTGAAAGCTCTGAATTAAATAACTGTTTATAATTTGCAGCTCTTTCTTCAACGTTAGTACCAAATGCTAAGTATAAATTATTTGGGGTTATCAATTCATGCAATATCAGATTTAAAAATGATCTGCCGATTGTTTCCCACGGTGTATAAGATGATGTGGTTGTCCGGCAAATATTATTCTTGCGGTACAGGGCATAAGAAATTCCTAGTTTTTCGAAATTGGACGCAAAAGAAATAGAGGTTTTGAACTAAAATGCAACATAAATTTATTGTGCAAAAGTTGCTAGGGACTGTCCCGGACCGTCCCCATTGTTTCTCCTTTATGATTTTTTATTAAAAGAGCTATTGCTGAGAAACATATAGAAAATAACAACCCATATAGAGTAAAGAAAGAAATAATCAGCGACCACCATCCTCTCGTATCGCTATTATTATATGAAAATATTAATGAGAGGAGGCAAGCAAACAAGAAACTAAAGCTCAATATAAATAAATCTCGTGTAAATAATTTGGGGTTTTTTAGGTTGTTTTCAGGTTGATTCACCAGCGGAGCTAATTTTTGACAACAGTAAACTGCAATAACAATTAATGGGAGTGTTTGAAAAAAAATCTGCAAAGGAAATATTCGCCGTGTGGTAATGCATCGCAAATACGGCACAAATAAAAGCTACAAGAAGCGACCAAGAGTATTTATTTAAATTTTTGAACTTAATTTTTTGATTTGTAGTCATGCATTATTCCGTAAACTATGACTCACTTTCCGATAAGTATACCCGGAAAGTTTGAGACCAAATTTTGATTTTACTAAAACCCTTACAATGTATGGCTCCTCCGTCATGGGCGATCTTAGAACTTTTTTCATGGTTCCATCAAGTGAAATTATTAAATATTTGCTTGGGGGAATAAAACACAAAATATGGTTTTTAGTAAATTATGAAATTCTGAGGGTAGCCTGCCTAAATCTTCTAAAGTAATAATTTGTTTGTCGTGTAGACCAGCTATCTGTTGTGAGAATTATAAGTAATACAGAAATTCCTTTTTCTGTATTTAAATACTCGAGATAAATTTTGAATCAATAATTGGGTTGTTACATGATTGAACATGTAGATTGAGGGGTTGTAAAGTCTGTATCTTGAAGATTAGGGTTGTGTGTTTTAGCACTTTGCGGAATATGGCTATTGACTATAGATTTTATTTGCTCTGGTGAAACTACTATACATGAGTAGCTTATATTAGAATCTTCATTTTTAGTATATCCAAGATGTTGGCTATCAACCCAGTTATTATATATTACAGAACCATCGATTTGAGCGCTTTGGGGGATATCAGTAAAGGTTGCTGTTACTTCTGCAACCAAACCATAAGAGCCACCAACTTTTGGTGCTTGGGGTGCATGAAAAAATAACTCAGCTACTCTATTCGCGTCTTCTAAAGTAGTTAATAAAAATACCTTGGGGTATGATTTTAAATTATTTAACAACTCTTCTTGTGAGGGATTTTTTGTATTTGTAGGAAAATATCCCTCTTTGATTGATTTGCGAATTACAATAAAAAACGACATGTTTGATAACTCCTAAAATTAAAAGAGATTAGTATTTCATAAAAACCAAAGAAATGGAATAATTTTGATCAATGGCGCGGCGTTTAAGGGGACGGTCCGGGACACACTGCCATTAAGTTAAGCGCTAGAGCCCGTCATCCCGAGTGCAACGAGGGATCTCCGAAAGTGGCTCTGGGCCAGTTTCAGGAGATCCTTCACTGCGTTCAGGATGACGTAAAGTCTTAACTTAATGGCAGTGGGTCCGGGACAGTCCCCAATTAAAAACATACAAAATGAATTATCTTGTAACGAGATATATTTTTTTGTTGCTATTTGAATTCGATTTACATCTTTTTCTGACAGCACTGAATTAAATAATTGTTTATAATTTGCAGCTCTTTAGTGCTTAATGCTAAGTATAAATTATGTGGGGTTATCAATATGATATTTTCTATATTTGGCGGGAACTTCGTAACTACTTAAATTAATTGGCTCCCCTTAATAAGCATATTCCGAACTTAGAGGTGAGAGGAAGTGCTAATTTTGGTAAATGTTATGCAGATGTTGCATGAAATCAGCGAATGAAAAACTTATCATAATTTGATCTATTAAATCGGGTTTGTGTTACTATTGGCCACTTTGGGTTTTCAAGAGAGTTATAGATATGCCTACGCCAACAGAGCAGCTGCAAAAATTATTAACAAATGGAACGGCTAGACAAGATTTCAAGCAATCAGCAATGGCTTTGGTCAGACAAGGAGCAGATATCACTGTTCGATCTGATTCTGGTGCAGAACCTACATTATTACATATTCTTGCAGTCCAAAATGACAATGGTGCGAATAACGGCGAGATCGCTGAGTTAGTTGGACTGAATCGAGCTGTTTTAGCAAGCACTGACTATAATCGTCGTACAGCCTTGCAATCATTAATTGATGCTTTAATAAATAAAGAATGCTCTTTTGCTAATTTCAAACAATCAGCAATGGTCTTGGCGCGTCAGGGGACTGATACAACCCTGAAAGCCACTGCGGGTGCAGAGCCTACATTATTACATATTCTTGCAGTCCAAAATGACAATGGTGTGAATAACGATGAGATCGCTGAGTTAGTTGGACTGAATCGAGCTGTTTTAGCGAGTACTGACTATAATCGTCGTACAGCATTGCAATCCTTAATGGATGCTTTAATAAATAAAGAATGCTCTTTTGTTAATTTCAAACAATCGGCTATGGCCTTGGCGCGTCAGGGGGCTAATACAACCCTGAAAGCCACTGCGGGTGCAGATCCTACATTATTACATATTCTTGCACTCCAAAATGACAATGGTGCAAATAACGGTGATATAGCTGAGCTAGTTAATTTAAATGCGGATGTTTTAAAAAGTACTGACTACTATGGACGCACCGCATTGCAATCCTTAATGGATGCTTTAATAAATAAAGAATGTTCTTTT
>JBAZRP010000042.1:0-23584 GCA_041662885.1 Legionella sp. | reverse complement strand
AGTTTTTTGTTTGAAATAGCCTAAGGAAATATAATTCCAAATATCCTGGGTATAATCGAGTAAAATATTATTGATGCGCACCATAATTTGGGAAACTTCTGCAATTCCATCATGTGGTTCAATTTGGGTAGTGTAAGCATTAAACGATAAACCCAAAGATGTAACAAAGTTAGCGCAATGTTTACGCCAATCAACTTCAGGATAAGCGATCAAATGAGCATTATAATTGCCTACGGCGCCATTAAATTTTGCTGGAATTAATACTTCAGCTAATTGTTGTTGTGGTCGTTTAAGACGGGCAGCGAAATTAACTAATTCTTTACCCATAGTAGTCGGAGTTGCTGGTTGGCCGTGTGTTCTTGATAACATGGCGACATCTCCATGCTGTTTGCCAAGCAACATAATACTGCCCATTATTTCTGCTAATGTAGGTTGAATTACCTGGGCAATGGCCTGTTTTACCATCAAGGCATAAGCAACGTTGTTAATATCTTCAGATGTACACGCAAAGTGAATAAAACAAATGGCCGATTTTAATTGGGGATTCTGCATGAACTTATCTTGCAGATAGTATTCAACGGCTTTTACATCATGATTGGTTTGCTTTTCAAACATCTTGATCTTTTCTGATTCTGCCTCATCAAAGTTAGCAATTAAATCATTTAAAAATAGTTTGCTTGCTGCATCCAAAGCAGGAACTTCAGTAATGGTTTCATTAGCAGCAAGTGATTCTAACCAACGAATTTCTACCACCAAACGGTAATAAGTTAGAGCGAATTCACTAAAAAAAGGACTTAAGGCCCTGGTTTTGTTGAAATAGCGACCATCAATCGGTGAAATTGCATTTAAAGCTGAAAGAGTCATAGATAGCTTGCCCCACTTAGGTAAACTGTGTCATAAAGTACATATGATATTAGATGCGAAGCAAGATGTGAATTAATTCAGGTTTTTTTACATAAATTAATATTACCTTAAGCTTTTGACATTTAGAATGCGGCAACTGCCTCTGCGTACCGCGGCTTATCCGCGGTACCAAAGCATTTTGTAGATATTTTAAGGAAAGAGTGAATTATGAACACAATACTTGAATGTTATAGAGATGGCTTATTTCAAAAAAAATATTGGTTACAAAACATCGTCGCTGGCATAATTGTAGGTATTGTGGCCTTGCCTTTGGCAATGGCTTTCGCAATTGCCTCAGGTGCTAAACCAGAACAAGGTTTATATACAGCGATAGTTGCTGGTTTCATCGTTTCTACAATGGGCGGCAGTCGTTTACAAATAGCAGGACCGACTGGTGCTTTCATCGTAATCCTATCAGGCATTACCGCAAAATATGGTATAGATGGTTTACAAATTGCCACTATTATTGCCGGTTTTATGTTGCTTATTTTCGGATTAACCCGTTTAGGCAGTATTATTAAATTCATCCCGACTCCAGTCATAGTCGGTTTCACCGCAGGAATTGCAGTAATTATTTGGGTAGGACAATGGCAGTATTTTTTTGGTTTGCCATCCGTTCCACCAGGTCATTTCCATGAAAAACTCTGGCATTTAATTCAAGTTTTCCCCCAGTTGAATTGGGTTGATACAGCTTTAGGTTGTATGTCTTTGGCTATTTTAATCATAAGTCCCAAACTTCCTGGTATGAGTCGTGTTCCTGGCCCTATGGTAGCTTTAGTTATTGCAACCGTTATGCAGTCTTATTTTCATTTTGAAGGGGTTGCAACCATTGGTAGTTTGTACGGCGGCATACCGCTTGGTTTACCCAGTTTTGCAATTCCAGAAATATCGGTTGATAGAGTTTTAGAATTAATCGGGCCTGCTTTTACTATAGCTATGTTAGGAGCTATTGAATCATTGTTGTCCGCAGTAATTGCTGATGGTATGAGCGGTACACAACATAATTCAAATCGTGAATTAGTTGGTCAAGGTCTTGCTAATATTGTGGCGCCTTTATTTGGTGGTTTTGCAGCAACAGGCGCAATTGCGCGAACTGCAACGAATGTTCGTAATGGTGGTAACAGTCCTTTATCAGGTATCGTTCACTGTTTAACTTTGGTGCTAATCATAGTATTTTTAGCACCTTTGGCTGTTAACATCCCACTAACTACCTTGGCAGCTATTTTATTTCTAGTTTCTTGGAACATGAGTGAAGCACCTCATTTTATTAAAATGGCAAAAAATGCGCCTACCGCAGATGTTGTTATATTGCTGGTCACTTTTGCTTTAACAGTGTTTGTAGATTTGATTATCGCAGTGAATATTGGGGTAATTATTGCCGTGCTTTATTTTATTCACCGCATGTCATCCAGCGTTGAAGTACAACAAATGACCCATGAACAAATTCATCAAGAACTGGCTCATCATCAAATTGCTCCCTTGCCGAAAGGTGTTTTGGTGTATGTAATTGACGGGCCGTTTTTCTTCGGTGCGGTTGAAAACTTTCAACGCGCCTTGGCAGCAACCCATACCGACCCTAAGATTTTAATCTTAAGAATGCGTTGGGTTCCATTTATTGACATCACAGGCATGGGTACTTTGGAAGAAGTGATTAAAGATTTGCAAAAACGCAAAGTGCGCGTAATGCTCTCAGGCGCTAATCCCACTGTTGCAGAAAAATTAATTAAAGCAGGAATAGTAGATAGATTAGGCAAAGAGAACTTCTTTAAAGAGTTTTCGGAGGCTGTTACTGCTTGTCATGCGAATTAATGCAGGATCTCATTCCCATAACCCCATTATTTCAGTAGAATAAAACTTATTTTCGATAATGGGGTTATTATGGCGCTCACAAAGCATACTATTGATTTAGCGGATCTGGGAATGAAGGATCTGGACCAGGTAGGAGGAAAAAATGCTTCCTTAGGTGAAATGATTAGTCATTTAGCCAGCGCAGGGGTTGCCGTCCCTGGTGGTTTCGCAACTACCGCTGATTCTTTTAAAGCTTTTTTATCACAAAATGATTTGGATAAAAAAATTCATGAGCAATTATCTGTATTAAATGTTGATGATTTGGATAAATTAGCTCATACCGGTAAAACAATAAGAAATTTGATTCTTAATACTCCATTTATTCCTGAATTTGAAACAGCTGTACGTGAAGCCTATGAGCATTTATCCAAGACTATTGGCCATGATGATTTTAGCGTGGCCGTTCGTTCTTCAGCAACCGCTGAGGATTTACCTGATGCCTCCTTTGCCGGACAACAAGAAACCTTTTTGAATGTTAAGGGAATCGACGCCGTTTTAATTGCCATTAAAGAGGTATTCGCTTCTTTATATAACGACAGAGCCATCAGTTACCGTGTTCATAATGAATTTGATCACCATGATGTTGCTTTGTCAGCAGGTATCCAGCAGATGATACGCAGTGATTTGGCCGCCAGTGGCGTTTTGTTTACTATGGATACCGAGTCTGGTTTTGATAAAGTTGTATTTATTACTTCATCCTATGGCTTAGGCGAAATGGTAGTGCAAGGTGCGGTAAATCCGGATGAATTTTACGTCTATAAGCCTGGATTGCAAGCAGGTAAACCAGCCATTATTCGCAGAAATATTGGCAGTAAAGCCAGTAAAATGATTTATAACGATGAGCCTAATGCTACGAAGCGTGTGCGTGTAGTTGAAGTAGATCAAAAAGATCGCAATGTATTTTCATTGAGCGCTGAAGAAGCGGAACAGTTGGCACGTTATGCCTTAATTATTGAACACCATTATGGACGACCCATGGATATTGAATGGGCTAAAGATGGGCAAAATGGTGGCTTATATATATTACAAGCACGGCCTGAAACGGTAAAAAGTCGGGACAATAAGCAAGTATTAGAACGCTATACTTTGCAAAAAAAATCCACGATATTGACAGAAGGGCGCAGTATTGGACAGCGTATCGGTCAAGGTAAGGCACGAATAATAAAAGATATTAGTGAAATGCACCGAGTGCAAGCAGGGGATGTATTGGTCTCTGATATGACGGACCCGGATTGGGAACCAGTGATGAAACGTGCTTCAGCAATTGTTACCAATCGCGGTGGCAGAACCTGCCATGCAGCTATCATTGCACGTGAGTTAGGTATTCCAGCGGTAGTCGGTTGTGGCGATGCTACCCAATCCTTACGAGATGGTGATGAGGTAACTGTCAGTTGCGCAGAAGGGGATACTGGTTTTGTGTACGAAGGGCTTCTACCTTTTGAAAAAGCAAGTCTTGATGTAGACACTATGCCTCAATTGCCTTTAAAAGTGATGTTAAACGTGGGCAATCCTGAGCGGGCTTTTTCATTCCAATCCATTCCCAATGAGGGCGTTGGCTTAGCACGTTTGGAGTTTTTAATTTCTAACACTATTGGTATCCATCCGCGTGCATTGCTTGACTTTGATTCATTAAAAGATCAGGAATTAAAAGCACTAATTCAAGAAAAAACCGCTGCTTATGCTTCACCAGTTGAGTTTTATGTTGAGCGTTTGAAAGAAGGTATTGCTACCATTGCCGCAGCTTTTTTTCCCAAACCGGTAATTGTCCGTTTATCTGATTTTAAATCGAATGAGTATGCAAATCTTATCGGGGGTGCTTTATACGAACCCCATGAAGAAAATCCTATGTTGGGTTTTAGAGGCGCGTCACGTTATGTGGCCGATTCATTTGCCGATTGTTTTGCCCTGGAATGTAAAGCTGTGCGTCGTGTCCGCGAAGACATGGGGCTGACTAATGTGGAAGTGATGATTCCTTTTGTTAGAACAGTAACTGAGGCCAGTGGTGTAATACAGGCTTTAAAGAAAAATGGATTGGAGCGCGGCAAGCATGATTTAAGAGTTATTATGATGTGCGAATTGCCTTCCAATGCCTTATTGGCTAGTGAATTCTTAGAGTATTTTGATGGTTTCTCAATAGGTTCTAATGATTTAACTCAGTTAACTTTGGGTCTAGATAGAGATTCTGGTTTGGTAGCTGCGCAATTTGATGAACGTAATGATGCTGTAAAAGTCTTATTACATCTAGCAATTTCAACATGTAAAAAAGCAGGCAAATACGTAGGTATTTGCGGACAAGGACCTTCCGACCATCAGGATTTTGCCCAGTGGTTAATGGAAGAAAAAATAGATAGTGTGTCTTTAAACCCAGATTCGGTTTTAGCCACCTGTTTGTTTTTGGCTAAAGGAATATAATGAGTACAGCGATGCATACAGATCCAATTGCTTCCGTGATCTTAGGCGTCACTTTCATTTTTTTCTTTGCAATTATAGGTCGTTATATTGCTCGTCGTTTAGATCAGCCCGGAGTTTTGGGTGAGTTGTTAATGGGAGTATTCGTTGGCAATATAGCCTATTTTTTTGGGTCGCATTTAATCATAGTCTTGCGTGAAGGTTCTTCAATATTTGATGTGGTTAAAGCCATGTTTGATGGCATGCCTTTGACGCAAGCAGTTTCTTCAGTTGTTGCTAATCCGCATTATGCCAAACAGCTTATCGATGCCTTGATAAGTCCAGGGGGTACTGAATTATTAAAAATAGCCTACATAGTTGATATCTTTTCACGCTATGGCGTTATTTTTTTGCTATTTATGGTGGGTTTAGAATCTTCTTTTGAGGAGATGAAATCAACTGGCCGAGAGTCAATAGCCGTGGCAATTGTTGGTGTTGTAGCACCCATGCTCTTAGGCTTTGGCGTTGCTTATTTATTATTACCAAACAGCACTTATCAATCCGATTTGTTTATTGCCGCAACTTTGAGTGCAACCAGTATTGGCATCACCGCACGTGTATTAAGTGAGATGAATAAATTACGAACTCGCGAAGCACGAACCATACTTGGTGCGGCCATGCTCGATGATGTTTTAGGTTTAATAATCTTAGCCATAGTCAGCAATATTGTAGTGTATGGTGTGGTTGATTTTATGGTTGTTGGACGTATTATTCTTTCTGCTATAGTATTTTTTCTGGCAGTAATTTATTTAGGTCCTAAAGTTGTTTCTTGGGCAGTGCATTTCTTTCGTTTTTTACAACCTTGGGAATCCAAACTGTTTATCTCGTTTATTTTTGTAATGACACTTTCATGGTTGGCATCTTATGTACATTTAGCAGCTATTATCGGTGCCTTTGCAGCAGGAGTCGTCCTACATGATGGCTATTTTAAATTACATGAACCGCATCATCCGCACGAACATAGAACCATTAAAAATTTAGTTTCTCCATTAGAGTCTATTTTAGCGCCGATGTTTTTTATGGTAATTGGTATTCAAGTAAAATTGGAAACCTTTGCTAATTGGCAAGTAATTGGTTTGGCAGCAGGTTTAATTCTGGCCGCAATAATTGGTAAATTGTTAAGTGGTTTGGGCGCTAATGGTAAAGACGATAGATTATTAGTAGGTATAGGCATGCTGCCTCGTGGCGAGGTTGGTTTAGTCTTTGCTTCCATTGGCCGTACTTTGGGTGTGATATCCGATGACTTGTTTTCTGCTGTGGTATTAATGGTTATAGTTACTACCTTTATTGCGCCGCCCTTATTGAAAGCTCGTTATACTTTTAGAAAAAAGGAACCAGCACATGAGTCCTAATTTAGTGCAAATTCGAGCGGAAGTAGGTCGTGCTTTAGCGGAAGATGTCGGTAGTGGTGATGTGTCTGCCCTTTTAGTTCCAGATGATGTACCTGTGCGTGCTGAAATTATTTCACGTGAACCCATGCTCGTGTGCGGTCAATTATGGGTAAATGAAGTATTCAAACAGATTGATGCTAAAACCGAGATCAATTGGCACGTAACCGAAGGTGATTTTTTAAAAATGCCCGCAACTTTGAGCACTATAAGCGGCAAGGCGCGTTCCATTTTAACCGCTGAGCGTACTGCTTTAAATTTTTTACAAACTTTATCTGCGACCGCCACGCAAACTTATCAGTACGTACAATTATTAAAAGGAACTAAAACACGATTATTGGACACGCGAAAAACAATTCCTGGCTTACGATTGGCACAAAAATACGCAGTGACTTGTGCTGGAGGAGTAAATCACAGAATTGGTTTATACGATGCGTTTTTGATTAAAGAAAATCATATTCGTGCATGCGGTTCGGTGGCAAATGCCATTGCCCTTGCACGACAAGCGAATCAAAAATTATTTGTGGAAATTGAAGTAGAAACTTTGCAGGAATTAGCTGAGGCTTTAGCTGCGCATCCTGATCGAATTTTATTGGATAATTTTGGTCGTGAAATGTTACTAGAAGCGGTAGCCATGAATCATTCTAAATCCTGTACTTTAGAAGCATCCGGTGGCGTGACTTTGTCTAACATAGCTCAGATTGCAGCGACCGGAGTTGATTTTATTTCTGTGGGTGCTATTACCAAATCAATCCAGGCCATTGATCTGAGTTTACTTATTCGAGAAGTATTATGAATCCAAAAATAGTATTTACTGGTGGTGGTACTGCAGGGCACGTGACACCAAATATCGCTCTGATAAAGGAGTTTCAGCAAGATGGCTGGGATATTGCCTATGTAGGTTCGGCAGATGGTGTGGAAAAAAATATGATAGAAAGCTTAGCCATTCCATTTCATGCGATAAGTAGCGGTAAACTGCGGCGTTATTTTAGTTTAAAAAATTTTTTGGATCCCTTTAAAATTATTTGGGGCATCCTGCAATCCTTTTTTTTAATGCTGCGCTTAAAACCCGATGTGGTTTTTTCTAAAGGGGGCTTTGTAGCCTTTCCTGTTGTGGTCGGTGCCTACTTAAATCGTATTCCTGTAGTTGCGCATGAATCAGATATTAGTCCAGGATTGGCTAATCGTTTGTGTTTTCCCTTTGTTAATAAAATTTGCCTTACTTTTGAAGCGGCTAAAAAATATTTTAAAAATTTAGATAAAATAGAAGTAACCGGCACTCCAATTCGACAGCAATTATTCACGGGTTCTGCCAATAAAGGTTTGCAATTATGTGGTTTTAGCGCAGATAAACCCTGCATTTTAGTAATTGGTGGTAGCATGGGTGCAGCGTCTATTAATACTTGTATCAGAGAAAGCTTAAAGCAACTAACGCAAAATTTTCAAGTCATACATATTTGTGGTAAGGGTAAATTGGATACCACTTTATTGAATCTGGCTTGCTATTATCAATTTGAATACGCCAATGAAGAGTTAGCTGACTTGTTTGCAGCTGCAGAAATTGTTGTTTCACGTTCGGGTGCTAATTCTTTGTATGAGATTTTAGCTTTAGGCAAGCCGCATATTTTAATACCGCTATCGGCAAAAGTAAGTAGGGGCGATCAAATTCAAAATGCAAGGTACTTTAAGAATTTGGGTATTAGTGTGGTTATAGACGATGAAGCGCTTACCAGTGAGACCTTATTACAGGCAGTGCAGCAAGTGAGTCAGAATAAAAGCGACATCGTTCATAAAATAAAAGCAGTACACATTGCCTCAGCCTCAGAAAAAATTGTGGCAATTATTAAGGAGCAAGCCCGTGTTCAATCACCAAAAACTGTATAATTTTGTAGAAAGGCAATGGCAGGAAGAAATTATTCCCAGTCTGTCCGAGTACATAAAAATACCTAATAAATCACCTAATTTTGATGAGCAATGGCAAGAACATGGTTACATGGAACAAGCAGTAACACATATCGCCAATTGGTGCACAACACATGCTCCAAAACAGATGCAATTAGAAGTGCTGCGTTTACCAGGACGGACGCCTTTAATCTATATGGAAATTCCAGGTCAAATTGATAAGACCGTTTTACTTTATGGCCATTTGGACAAGCAACCAGAGATGACTGGTTGGGATGAGGATTTAGCTCCTTGGAAACCGGTTTTAAAAAATGGTCGTCTTTATGGTCGCGGTGGTGCGGATGACGGTTATGCCGCTTATGCATCTTTAACAGCAATACGTGCGTTAGAAGATCAAAATGTGCCAATTCCTCGTTGTGTATTATTGATAGAAGCCTGCGAAGAAAGTGGTAGTTATGATTTACCTTTTTATATTGATTTAGTGAAGGACCGATTAGGCAAACCTAGTTTAATTATTTGTCTTGATTCAGGTGCCGGTAATTATGAACAATTATGGATGACTACTTCATTGCGCGGAAATGTAGTCGGTGAATTAACGGTCGAATTGATTAACGAAGGGGTGCATTCTGGAAATGCCAGCGGCATAGTTGCCGATAGTTTTAGAATTGCCCGGCATTTAATTAGTACTATAGAAGATGAAGTTACAGGTGAAATTAAAGTACCGCAATTGCATTGTACTATTCCAGAAGAACGCATAAAACAAGCAGAATATTGCGCCAAAGTTTTAGGCGATGAAGTCTACAGCGAATTTCCCTGGCATCCAGGTGTAAAACCTGTAGTTCTGGATAAACACGAGTTAATCTTGAATCGGACGTGGCGTCCAGCATTAACAGTAACAGGTGCTGATGGTTTTCCTGCGATTGCAGATGCGGGTAATGTTATGCGACCAAAAACAGCTTTTAAATTATCCATGCGCATTCCGCCAAAAGTTGATCCAAAACACGCAGCGCAAGCCTTAGAAGAAGCCTTATTAGAAAAGCCATTATACAATGCTAAAGTTACTTTTAAATTAGATAGTAGTTCCCCAGGTTGGGATGCTCCTGTGCTTGCACCATGGTTAGAGCAAGCGGCGGATGAAGCATCAAGAATCTACTATGATAAACCAGCAGCTTATATGGGTGAGGGTGGTACGATTCCATTTATGGGCATGCTTGGAGAAAAATTTCCTCAGGCACAATTTATGATTACCGGAGTTTTAGGCCCGCATTCCAATGCGCATGGACCAAATGAATTTTTACATTTGGACATGGTACAGAAATTAACTGCCTGTGTTGCTTTTGTTATTAGTAGATTGGGTCAATAACCCACATAAACACACCCTACAAATAATTAAAAAAAATCTCGACAACTATTTTAAATCCTGAGATACTCCACGTCGGCTCCGGAACGAGCCGTATTTTTTAGTCCAACAATTAGGAGAAAATTATGAAAGCAAATTGTTTTGCTTTGTTAGTATCGTTGTTTGTTATAAGCCTTCCCATTCACGCAGAATCCAGTCCTAAAACAGAGTCTAAAGCAGTCACTGTCATTCACAAAATTAATCTCAATAAAGCAGACTTAAGTCAGCTCACCGGATCTTTTAAAGGCATAGGAAAAAAGCGTGCTGAAGCGATTATTGCTTACAGAGAGTCTCATAATGGTATTAAATCGATAGAAGAATTTGCCGAGATAAAAGGTTTTGGCCAGCATTTCGTAGATGCAAATCTGGATAAATTGAAACAAACTTTCGATTTTTAATACAAATTGTTTCCTTCTCCCTGAATAAGGGGAGAAGGTGCCTGAAGGGCGGATGAGGGGATTTTGAACAGTTTATTCTCAACCCTAATCCCCCCATTTTTTTCTACAATAACTGTCGATTTTTATTCAAAAGTAGTATAAAGTAGCAACAAAAAGAAGAACGGGATATTTTAGCTTATGTTCAGAAAATTACGCGGTGTGTTTTCCAATGATCTTTCTATTGATTTAGGAACGGCTAATACTTTAATTTATGTAAGAGACAAGGGCATAGTGCTTAATGAGCCATCCGTTGTTGCTTTGCGTAATGAATCAGGCCAAAAACGAGTTGCAGCGGTCGGACTTGAGGCTAAACGTATGTTGGGCCGAACTCCTGGCAACATCAATGCCATTAGACCAATGAAAGACGGGGTTATTGCTGACTTTTTTGTTACTGAAAAAATGCTGCAGCATTTCATTCATAAAGTACATGAAAATAAATTCCTAAGACCAAGCCCAAGAGTTCTAGTCTGCGTGCCTTGTGGTTCTACCCAGGTAGAGCGACGTGCCATACGCGAGTCTGCTATGGGTGCTGGAGCTAGGGAAGTATTTCTTATTGAAGAACCAATGGCAGCAGCTTTGGGTTCTGGTATGCCAGTCGAAGAAGCCAGTGGTTCTATGGTAGTAGATATCGGCGGTGGTACTACTGAAGTGGCAATTATTTCACTAAGTGGTATTGTTTATCATCAGTCAGTCCGCATTGGTGGCGATAAATTTGATGATGCAATCGTTTCTTATGTACGTCGTAATTATGGAACCTTGATAGGTGAAACGACTGCTGAGCGCATTAAACATGAAATCGGATCTGCATTCCCAAGCCGTGATTTATTTGAAATTGAAGTACGTGGTAGAAATTTAGCTGAAGGCGTGCCACGTAGTTTTACTTTAACCAGCGCAGAAATTCTTGAGGCCCTACAAGAACCTTTATCGGGTATTGTTGGTGCTGTTCGAGCTGCATTGGAATTGGCTCCTCCTGAGCTTGCAGCTGATATTGCTGAGCGCGGTATGGTCTTAACTGGAGGCGGTGCTTTGTTGAAAAACATTGATGCCTTGCTTATGGAAGAGACAGGATTACCTGTATTAATTGCTGAAGATCCATTAACCTGTGTTGCTCGTGGTGGTGGCAAAGCTTTAGAAACCATGGACCTACGCGGCGGTGATTTCCTCTCAACAGAATAATACTCAAAGTAGATTGTTTACTAGAGGTGGCTATAGTCCTTTGGGATTTATAGCCTCACTTATTTTTTCGGTTTGCTTGATGTTTTCCGATTATCATTACCACTATTTGGATAATGTCCGCAGTGGTTTTTCGCTTTTAGTTTCTCCTTTACAATACGCAGTCGATTACCCGGTGCGCGTTGTCGGTTGGGTACAAGCCTTAGTTGGTTCTAAAAAAGCACTAATAGATGAAAATATGCAATTACGTTACCGACAAACAATGTTGGAAGCCAAGTTGCAAAAATCACTCATTATTCAAAAAGAAAATTCACAGCTTAAAGAATTACTATTAACATCTGCTAAAGCAGAAATGCGCGCTATGGCTTCACAAATTTTGGCAGTAGATACTAGTATTGCGCGCCAAATTGTAGTTTTGGACAAGGGTAAACGTGATGGAGTTTATGCTGGGCAACCAGTCCTGGACGCTAAAGGGGTTATGGGACAGGTAATTGATGTAGGACCAATGACCAGTACCGTTTTATTAATCTCCGATGCCAAAAGTGCTGTTCCAGTCAGAAACAATCGCACTGGCGAACGTGCAATTTTGGTAGGTACCAATAGTCTTGATCGTTTATCTTTAATAAATTTACCAAAAACTTCTTCTATTCATCCGGGTGATATATTGGTAACTTCTGGCTTAGGTGGAAGATATCCGGAAGGTTATCCAGTTGGAAGAGTAGAGCAAGTAAACAGTTTGCCTGGAGAAGATTTTGTAAAAGTTACCGTGGCGCCAATTGCTTTATTAAACCGTAACCGTCTGGTATTAATGATTTGGCCGGTTAAGGAACAAGAGCAATTGACCGCACAAATTAATGAACGTTTAAACACAGAGGAGTACGCTGGATGAATAACTTACGTCTGCGTTTGATACTGTGGTTTACTGCAGCATTAATTTTGTCGATTTTACCTATGCCAACCTTACTTTCGGCTTTTCGGCCACCCTGGGTTTTATTATTAGTTTTATACATTGAATATTTTTTACCAGGAAAATTTAAATTAACCAGCTTGTTATTTGTTGGTTTAATTTTAGATGTGTTATTAGCAACGGTAATAGGCGAGCATTCGCTAGCATTATTATTAGTAACCTGGATGGCATCCAGTAAATCAAGACGCTTCCAGTTTTTCACTATGGTGCAACAAATCTGCCTAATAGGTTTCTTCTGTTTGGCCTATCAAGCAATAATCACCGTAACGGATTTATTATTAGGATTTAATTACAGCATTCTAAGCCCCATAGGCAGCGCACTCTTGGGTATGTTCTTCTGGCCATGGATAAGGTTAATAGGAGAAGATTCGCTTCTCACGAGATTAACCTATCGTTGAAAGGGTTCCCGTAGGGCGGATGAGCCAAGTCTCAACCTACATGCCTTAACTTAACAGCAGGATCAAAAAGTTGACGACACTTCAATAATCTTATATTCCCCAGGCTGCAACTCCCCCAAGTGCCAATCGGCTATCTGATGTCTGATTAATCGCAAAGTAGGAAATCCGATATTCGCAGTCATTTTGCGAACTTGATGATTTTTGCCTTCAGTTAAAATTATCTCTAACCAGGAGGTAGGAATATTTTTGCGTTCACGAATAGGTGGATTGCGCGGCCAAATATTTGGTTCATCAATAAGATGCACTTCAGCAGGTAAAAAAGAAAGTTCTTTAATCTTAAGCCCTTTTCTTAAAGGGGTCAGCTCAGCATCAGTAGGAATCCCTTCCACCTGCACCCAATATTTTTTACGCTTATTAAATTTAGGATGCGTTAACCGATGTTGCAAACCACCATCATCGGATAATAACAAAAGACCTTCACTATTTTTATCCAACCGACCAGCAGCATAATATCCTGGAATCTTTATATAATGCGCAAGAGTAAGTTCGTGTTCTTCACCGGAAAATTGTGTGATTACTCCATACGGTTTATTAAATAGTATTAAATGCATTATAAGCCTCTAGCTTTAGCTGCCTTAGCAACGACGAACAATCTTACTTCAACGCAATTGTCGGCGCTACGCTTTGTTCAGCAATTTTGGCTGCTAGTGCCTCATCTAAGGCTTTTGATCGTGCGAATGTGCTTATCACACCTTTAAAAATTTTTTTAGTAAGATCTTGACCTGGACATGCTCTATCGCCTAAAGAAAAGGGTGCAAAGGCAGGAGTTCCCAGTTTAAGAGCATTGTCCTTTTCAAAGTTGTTTGGGTTAAATGCATCATCATCATTTTGTAAATCGCGATGCAGTATAGTTAAAGTCGTTTTTGCTGGAATGGTAATGCCATCAGAACTTAAAGGTTTGGACACATATCTTAAGATAGTATTTGGTACAAGGTGACTTATACGCAAAGCTTCTTTATAGACGCAATCAAGTGATTTAGAATTAAGTATCGCACTAAAGTCTTGTTCTGTGGTTTGGTTATTACCTATTTCATTAGCAATTTTTTTCATATAGTTGAGTGTTTCTAATTTATCAAAGTTAAATAACGTGACTCTAACAAGTGTGGCGATATTGTTTGCAGTAATGAGTGCTGTAAACAATGCGTGGATTTCTGAATCCTCACAGAGCTCATTTAATAATTCTTTTTGGGCTTCAGGCTTTGTCCAATCTATGAGTTTCTTCTTTGCCTCTATAATTTTCGCCAAGGGTGATGAACCAGGATTATTAGAATTTTCCAGGAAATTGTTGACAATACACCTTACAAATTTATGATAATCGTGCTTAATTGTGCTATCTGTTACATATGGTTGTAGCAAGACAGTAGATATACGGTCTAATAATGTATTTGTATAAGGAGTCATCCATTGTAAATCCAGCATTAATTCAAGCATGATAGACCGGATTAATTTTTCAGCACCTTCATTGATAGCTCTGATTAATTGATCTTCTCGATGTTCAGGTAGAGAAAGAGGAATGTTCGCTGCTTTGGTTTGTGCTATTGCTGTCTCTAGTGCTTTGCGTGAATTAGGTAAGAGAGCTACAAATTTCTTGCGCATAATTGTGCCTTCGACCCCGGAGGTGGCAATAAACATAGGCGTATTGGATAAGTCGCTAAAATGTTGGTAATATTTTCGTGATTCAGGAAGACTGTCTACTTCGTTTAATAAAGCTTTTATTTTTGTGGTAGATTCATTTTTTGGGCGCATATAGGCAACATTGTAGGGCAATATCAAGCCTAAAAGACCATAATTAAACCCATAAATTTCGGTAGGATCTTGTGGAGTATCTATATAAAGCCTCCTATCCCTTGCCTGCATACCCGTTAGGAATTTGGTTCCTATAGGCATAGCCGAACTCAATATACTTTTAATATCACGCCATTGTAGGTCACCTACCAGAAGTTTTTTTACAGCATTTAATGGAGGAGTGATTAAATCTACAACATAGTTCAACATCTTAGGTACCTGGATTGATAAATAAAGCGCGCATTATAGGATATACTGTAGTATAAGTAAACAGTAAGCCCCGTTTTTATTCTAAAAAATCCTATTAATACATTGTCTTACCTAGGCAAATCCTGTAAAGTAGTGCAAAATAAATTCACTTGATGTACTTATAATTTATGAACTATATCTTGGTCTTATTGTTGTTATTACTGAATTTTTCAGTATTTGCCATTGATTATAAAGTAAGACTTGGTGATACGAAGGTAGTGATTCGCTCCACTTCCTCACCGCATCAAAATCGAAGACAGCAGCATACTACTTATGTTCATTTGCATAAGAATGAGCAAACAGCTTTAAATGCAGCTAAAGCAGTAATCAAAAAACAAGGTGGCACTTTAATTACCTTGGTTCATCCAGGCGGTCGGACCATTGTTTTTCATCTGCATAGAAAACGTTATGAATTTGATCCGAATCGAATTTTTACCGATACCGGGATTAAAAATACCTTAACGCAATACAGATCTTATTCCCCACAAGCCCATAGGGAAGTCAAAAAGTTAGCAGTATCAATCAAACACCTGTTGCCTAAGGGTAAGATTATTGCTGTGCACAATAATTCTCATTATTCATTAAAAGATTACATGCCGGGTCATCAGTTTGCGAAAAACGCAAAAAAGTTGCATAAAAATCCTAAAAAAACCTATAGAAATTTTTATTTGGTCACTAAATTCAGTGATTTTAAACGACTAAAAAACTCTGGTTTTAATGGCGTTTTACAAAAACGAAGTGTTAAGGATGATGGTTCTTTGTCCGTACTATTAGCAGATAGTACTTACATTAATGTAGAAGCTGGTTACGATCAGTTATACGAGCAAATCAGGATGTTGCAACGTGCATAGAATGCTAGTGCATGCTATTATTATCAGCATCTAAATCTTTGGAGTTGCCCATGAATTACGATAAAATTAAATTACCTGCTCAAGGTGAGGCTATTACTCTTGAGGCCAATCATTCACTACACGTGCCTAATAATCCTATTATCCCTTTTATTGAAGGAGATGGTATAGGAGTGGATGTGACACCACCTATGATTAAAGTCGTAGATGCTGCAGTCCAGAAGGCTTATGGCGGTGAGCGTAAAATTGCCTGGATGGAGGTCTATGCCGGGGAAAAGGCTACTAAAGTTTATGGTAAAGACCAATGGTTGCCCAAGGAAACTTTAGATGCTTTAAAAGATTTTCATGTTTCCATTAAAGGTCCCTTAACTACACCTGTGGGCGGCGGTATTCGCTCGCTTAATGTTGCGATAAGACAACAATTGGATTTATATACTTGCCTGCGTCCTATTCGTTATTTTGATGGTGTTCCAAGCCCATTGAAAGAGCCTTGGAAAACCAATATGGTAATTTTCAGAGAAAACTCTGAAGATATTTATGCCGGAATCGAATGGCAAGCCGATACACCAGAGGCTAAAAAAGTTATTGAGTTTTTAATAAATGATATGGGTGTTAGCAAAATTCGTTTTCCTGATAATTGCGGTATAGGCGTAAAACCTGTTTCTAAAGAAGGCACTACGCGTTTGGTAAAGGCAGCAATTCAATACGCAATTGATAATGATCGCAGTACCGTTACCTTGGTTCATAAAGGTAATATCATGAAATTTACCGAGGGTGCATTTAAAGATTGGGGCTATCAAGTTGCACGCGATTTATTTGGTGCCAAAGAATACCAGGGCGGTCCTTGGATGGAATTTAAAAATCCCAAAACTGGCAAACAAATTATTATTAATGATGTGATTGCGGATGCATTTTTACAACAAATTTTATTGCGTCCAGAAGACTATAGTGTAATCGCGACTCTAAATTTAAATGGTGATTTTATTTCTGATGCTCTTGCAGCACAAGTTGGCGGAATTGGAATTGCCCCTGGAGCAAATATAGGCGATAAAGTTTCTGTGTTCGAAGCAACTCATGGCACAGCACCAAAATATGCTGGTAAAAATCAAGTGAATCCTGGTTCAATTATACTCTCTGCGGAAATGATGTTGCGGCACATGGGTTGGACTGAAGCTGCTGATTTAATTATTCATGGTATGGAAGGTGCGATTAAAGCAAAAACAGTGACGTACGATTTTGAACGTGGTATTCCTGGAGCAACTTTATTGACCAGTTCTGAGTTCGGTGACGCCATAATCAAGCATATGTAATTACACCATTTATAATCAATAAATAGGCATTTTGATGGGTCTTAACTGTTCAAAGTGCCGTCGATTACTTCAAAGCTCAAAAATTTCGTTAAAATTACATGATTTTACTGGCCAAAACCGCTCAGGGAGTCTATAAAAATAATATGAGGTAGTATTTATGAGTAGGCAGAGTTTAGAAGAAATTATTGGACATGCGATCACCGAGGCAGAAGCAGTAACTGAAATTAGAGTGCCCCGGAAGTATCGAGTGTATTTGATAAATGATGATTACACGCCTATGGATTTTGTGGTGGAAGTTTTAAAAAGTTTTTTTCACTTAAATGAAGAAGTAGCAGTGCAGGTGATGTTACAGGTTCATGTTCAAGGGAAAGGCGTTTGCGGGGTGTTTACACGCGATATTGCGGAAACCAAAGTAGTCATGGTTAACGAATATGCCAAAATGAATCAACATCCATTACTATCTGGGATGGAGCCCGTATAGAGGTAGAGTGGGCTGGATAGGAGCAACGACAATGTTAAATAAAGAACTTGAATTCACCTTGAATTTAGCTTTCAAGGAAGCAAAAGAAAAGCGTCATGAGTTTATGACCGTGGAGCACTTACTATTGTCTTTGCTCGATAATCCTGCAGCAGGAAATGTTTTGCAGGCATGCGATGCAAATATTGAAGCCATTCGTCGCGATTTAATTGAGTTTATAGACGAAACAACACCAAGAATTCCTGATGATGAATTAGATAGAGAAACACAACCTACTTTAGGTTTCCAAAGAGTATTGCAACGCGCAGTTTTCCATGTGCAATCTGCAGGTAAAACGGAAGTAACTGGAGCTAATGTACTTGCTGCCATTTTTAGTGAGCAAGAAAGTCAGGCCGTGTACTTTTTGCGCCGAGAAAATATTACGCGATTGGATGTTATCAATTACATCTCTCATGGTGTTTCCAAATACCAAAATAATGATATGAGTGAGCACATGAATTCTTCTATGGATGAAGACATGATGTCACCAGATATGAGTGAATCGCCGCTGGATAGTTATTGTATGAATTTAAATCGACGTGCAAAACAAGGCAAAATTGATCCCTTAATTGGTCGTCATGAAGAAATGCAACGTACCATCCAAGTTCTGTGTCGTCGACGTAAAAATAATCCGCTCTTGGTTGGTGAAGCAGGTGTGGGTAAAACCGCAATTGCTGAAGGCCTGGCACGACTAATTATAGAAGGCGATATACCAGAAGCGATTCGTGGTTGCGTGGTCTACTCATTAGATTTAGGCGCTTTACTAGCGGGTACTAAATACCGCGGTGATTTTGAGAAACGTTTGAAAGCAGTCTTAAAGCAACTAGGTCAATTAGAAAATGCAGTGTTATTTATCGATGAAATCCACACTATAATTGGCGCCGGTGCTGCATCAGGCGGGGTGATGGATGCTTCTAATTTAATTAAACCATTATTAGCTAATGGTGAACTTAAATGCATAGGAGCTACTACCTATCAAGAATACCGTGGCATCTTCGAAAAAGATCGCGCTTTGGCAAGACGTTTCCAAAAAATTGATATTCCAGAACCTTCTGTGGATGAAACTTTCGAGATCTTAAAAGGTTTGAAAGGTCGCTTGGAAGAGCATCATGGTGTGAAATTTTCAATACCTTCTTTGAAAGTAGCAGCGGAACTTGCGGCTAAATACATCAACGACCGTTTCTTACCAGATAAAGCGATAGACGTGGTCGATGAAGCAGGCGCTTATCAAAACTTATTAAATTCTAATAAACGTAAAAAAATTATCAGTGTAGCTGAAATCGAAAACGTGGTTGCGAAGATTGCACGCATCCCAATTAAGAAAGTTTCAGCACGTGATAAGGATACCTTACGTAATTTGGAACGTGATTTAAAACTCCTGGTATATGGACAAGATATGGCGATTACCGCCTTAGCTTCGGCTATTAAGCTAGGACGTTCAGGACTTAGAGAACCACAAAAACCCGTTGGATGTTTCTTGTTTGCCGGCCCTACAGGTGTAGGTAAAACAGAAGTAACGCGTCAACTGGCTAATGTTTTAGGCATAGAATTATTACGCTTTGATATGTCTGAATATATGGAAAAACACACCGTATCTCGCTTAATTGGTGCGCCTCCAGGATACGTAGGTTATGACCAAGGTGGTTTATTAACCGAAGCCGTCACCAAAAACCCGCATTCGGTGCTCTTGCTCGACGAAATTGAAAAAGCGCATCCTGATGTGTTTAATTTACTCTTACAAATCATGGATCATGGTACTTTAACGGATACTAATGGCCGACAAGCTGATTTCAGACATGTAATCATGGTATTAACCTCTAATGCGGGCGCTAGTGAAATAGTACGTAACTCAATTGGATTTTCACTTCAAGATAACTCTAATGATGGTCTGGAAGTTATTAAGAAACAATTTACTCCTGAATTTAGAAATCGTTTGGATGCTATTATCAACTTTGCTCCATTAGATCCTGAAACAGTGGGCTTGGTGGTTGATAAATTCATTATGGAACTAGATGAGCAGCTAAGTCATAAAGGCGTTACCTTTATAGTTGATAAATCTGCTCGTGAGTGGTTGATTGAACACGGTTATGATAAGGGCATGGGTGCAAGGCCTATGGCTCGATTGATTCAAGAAAACGTTAAAAAGCCTTTGGCGGATGAGCTTTTATTTGGCAAATTGATCCACGGAGGCCACGTCACACTTAAGGTAAAAGACGGCAAATTGCATTTTGATAGCCATGATCACAGAGAAGGCGTAGTATAAGCCTTCTCTGTGTGGTATAATAAGCCAAATTTAATACTATAAGTTCAAATTATGTTAGACGTGCGCGGATTAGGGATGCATTTTGGCCCCAAATCATTATTTCAAAATGTAGACCTAATCCTATTACCTAGTAAGCGTTATGGCGTTGTAGGGGCTAATGGTACTGGTAAATCTACCTTTTTAAAAGTTTTGGCAGCTGAAGAGCAAGCCTCTACTGGTTCTATTGAAAAAGCAAAAACCCTCAAAATTGGTATCCTAAAACAAGATCACTTTCGCTATGAAGAAGATAGATTGATTGATGTAGTAATCCGGGGTAATGCCATTTTATGGGATGCTTTGGTTGAAAAAGACTCGTTATATACTAAAACTGATTTTACTGAAGAAGATGGTTATCGCTTAAGTGAGTTAGAAGAGATAGTCATGAATCAGGGCGGTTATGAAGCAGAAGCAAGTGCTAAAAATCTATTATTGGGATTAGGAATTGCTGAAAAATTTCACTTCGGTCCTTTAAGTGCTTTGTCGGGTGGTTATAAATTACGGGTATTATTAGCCCAAGTTTTATACCAACAACCGGATATTATGTTGTTGGATGAGCCAACCAACCATTTGGATATTGTATCCATTGCCTGGTTAGAAGAGTTTCTAAAAACTTCCTTCAAGGGTTTATTAATTTTTATATCGCACGATCGCAGCTTTTTGAATAATGTTGCCACTAATATCCTGGATATTGATTACGATACCATCACTGATTATCCTGGTGATTACGATAGATTCTGTTTTTCTAAAGAAGAACAGGTACGTTTAAAACAAAGTGAATTAAAAAATCAGGAAAAGCGAATAGACGCCTTGCAAGGTTTTGTTGATCGTTTCGGCGCTAAAGCCAGCAAAGCAAGCCAAGCCGCTTCCAGGCAGAAAATGATTGATCGCATCGAACTAGTAGAAATTAAAGATTCTAATATTTTTAAACCTTATTTCAACTTCCAACAGAAAAAAGCTTCAGGTAAATCGGTAGTAAGTGTTGATAATCTTCACAAAAAATTTGATGAAAGAGTCTTATTAAAAAAAGTTAGTTTTAATATTCAACGTGCTGATAAGTGCGCTATTGTTGGTCCAAACGGGATTGGAAAATCAACTTTATTAAAGATATTATTAAAAGAGCTGTCATCGGATGTAGGCACTTTTGAATGGAGTGATACTACCAGCATCGGTTATTTTGCTCAGGATTATCGAACGCAATTAGATCCAGAACAAACCGTTTTGCAATGGATGGAAAATCATGTTGCTACTCCTTCTCAGGAAATAAGAAAGGTATTAGGTCAAGTTTTATTTCGAGGAGAGGATGTAAATAAAAAAATTGGTTTATTAAGCGGGGGTGAGTCTGCTCGTTTAATTATGGCAAAATTAATTTTAGAAAAACATAATGTACTGATTTTTGATGAGCCAACCAATCATTTGGATTTGGAATCTATAGATGCTTTAATCGAAGCCATACAAGCATTTCCTGGTGCGGTTTTATTCGTTAGTCATAATCGTCATTTTATTGATAATATTTCAACCCGAGTTTTGGTATTAACCGAGCAGTATGGTGTTAAAAATTATTTGGGTAATTATCATGATTATTTAATGCAGTTTGGTGAGGACTATTTGAGCACTGAAAAGGCATAGGCTCGAATTCCCCATTACTCCCTTTTTTAATCACGAAGTTCAAAAACCAACTTTTGTGCGGTTTTTTTGATACAATAATCTTTTTGCTTGCAATAAGGGTACAACTTTATGACTATTCGTGTATTTTCGTTTGATATGGATGGATGCTTATTTAATAAGGCCTATAGGGACTCAGGTCGGAAAAGTGTCATTCAACCGAATCAGGATTTGATACGTTCTTTAAGAAAATCAAATGACAATTATACAAAATCCATTGTTTTTTTGGGATCAAATAGACAGTCTTTTTATACAGACTTTCATAATAAAGTAAAACATAGAACACATTCCTGTTTTCCAGTAATTAGAGTTATAGCCCATGTATTAGAAGCAGAATTAGATACTTTTTTATTAGCAGATATTTATGGTGATTTGGACGATGGTGTTTCCTTCGCAAGAGCTTTAAATCAAAAAAATCAAGACATGCAACACGCTGAGTATAAGTTCGATCATACTAAACTCAGCATTATTTATGCACAAGTGCATAAAATTGCCAATAAATACCCAAACGAAGACTTTCATTTTGATTTTTATGATGATCAAGGGCTTAGAGAGTACCAGGATATTTTGGAATGGTTACATGGATATTTTACACTTTACCCCGAGCTACTGCCAACCAATTGTACACTTCGTTTGCATCATTATATTGGGGACCAGCCAACTCAAGTAGCAGTTATAACCGGAGTAGGGCTTATAGACTCAAATTACAAACAAACAATTAAAGATATGTTTAATTTGGTAGAAAATTTACGCGATGAAGACGATAAAAGTGCAAAAGTCAATCTTTTTGCCAAGTATGTAGAACCCAACTTATTGAAAAATAGAGTTTTATATGCTGGAGTTAAGCTTACTAATGATAACGAACCTGACTTGAATAACAAACTGTTGGAACAAAAATTTTTCTTTTTCGAGGATAAAGACACTTCAAATAATCCCTCGTGTCAAAATAATACAAATAATTTTTCGGTTTAAGGTATTTGGGTTACAATCCCCTTATTAATAAACCGCTAAAGAGCATGCGTAGTGAATTTAAGTACATTTGAGGTGAAAAAAGTTTTCTTTGCTCAGCTATTTATTCTGGGATTTGTTTTTTTTATTCCTTTGAGTGTTTCTTTAAAAACGGTCTTTTTAGTAGCAGCCTTATTTTTAATCCTAATAACCCCAAGCTTAAATCAGAATTTATGGTTTGCCTGCACCAGTTTATGGGGACGAATGGCGCTGATTTTATTTGGATTTATACTTATAGCGTGTTTGTGGAGCCCAGCTCCTTATTCCTATCAAGCTTTGGCTTTGGGTAAATATCTAAAATTACTCTATTTGCCTATTCTTGCTGTTGGATTTATGAATCCTCAAATGCGCCGATCGGCTATTAATGTTTATTTGCTGGCCATGGTACTGACAAGTCTGGCTTCAATTATTAAATCATTAGGCTATTTTACCGCTACTGAGCCTGGTACTTTAGCATACAATTACATTATAACCGGTTTTATGATGGCGCTAGCTAGTTATTTTGCTGGAATTTATTTTAGCAAAAGCAAATCTTGGTGGCGGATTTTATATTCGATTGTATTTTTTCTTACCAGTTATCAGGTTTTGTTTATTAATAAGGGTAGAACAGGCTATCTCATTTATTTTGTGCTCATGTGTTTTCTGTTAGTGCAATCATTTTCCTTTAAAAAAGCATTGGTGGCGCTGACTGTCTTTTGTAGCGTGTTTGGTGTCGTTTATTCGCTAAGTGGCACTATGCAGTTTAGAGTGCATGCTTTCGCTAATGAAATTCGTTCTTTGCAAAACAAACAAAAAGATACTTCTTTGGGGTATCGAGTACAATTTCATTACTACTCGAAGACTTTATTTAAAGAAAATACCTGGATAGGTTTGGGAACTGGTGGTTTTAGATATCGTTTTGCTAAAGATAATCCAATTCCAAGCTGGGGAATAGGCACTGCCGATCCGCATAGCCAGTATTGGATGATGCTGTCCGAATT
>JBAZRP010000041.1:0-24033 GCA_041662885.1 Legionella sp. | reverse complement strand
TCTTCATTAATCGCACCACAAATATAATTACCATCCATACAGGCCATACAGGGCTTAGTTATATGATGGGTTCCTTTTCGAGTAACTGCCTCAACCAGATCGTCTTTAGTTTGATACAGTAATTTATCAACGCCTAAAAAATTCTTAATTTGCTCTTCTGATTTTTGTGCGGCAATCAATTGTTTCCTTGAAGGAATATCTATTCCGTAAAAACAAGGATCAATAATGGGTGGGCTGGTACAAACGAAATAAATGGCCTTAGCACCAAATTCACGTACCATTTTAACAATTTCACGTGAAGTTGTTCCACGCACTATACTGTCGTCGACGATTAATACAATTTTTTTATTAATTTCTGTTTTTTGCGGGGTTAATTTATAACGCACATTACGTGCCCTCGTTTCCTGATTTGGCATAATAAAAGTACGGCCAATAAAAGGATTTTTATACAAGCCTTCGGAATAACGTATTCCAAGTTCGCCAGCAAAAGCCAAAGCGGCAGTATTTGCAGTAGACGGAGCAGGAATGACTACATCAGGAAGCAAATCGGGGTATTTTTGTTTCCAGTGTTTCGCCAAATTTTGTCCCATGCGTAAACGTGAACGGTATACACTGACATCATCTATAGTTGAATCCGGTCTGGAAAAATACACATACTCAAAAATACATGGGGTAAATTGTTTGTGCGTGAGTACCTTACGCATCATTTGGCCTTGGCTGGTTACAAAAACGACTTCACCAGCTTGCAAATCGCCTTTGGGTTCAAAACCTAAAGAATAAAAAGGAGCGGTTTCAGAGGCAAAAATATAATCTTTGCTGCCATCTGCTCTTTGTCGTTCACCCCAAACCAAAGGCCTTATTCCGTGTGGATCTCTAAAAGCTACAAGACCTTTACCGATAACTAAACTAACAACTGAATAAGCACCTTCAACAGTAGTATAAATATTCTGAATGGCTTTACATAATAAATCAAAAAATGCTTCATCGTCATCAGCATAGGATCCTTTTGCTAAATTATCGGCTAATAACAATAATAAAACTTCTGAATCCAAACTTGAATTTAAATGGCGCTTTTGCTTACCGCAAATTTCTGCGACCAATTCTTTATAATTTACTAGATTCCCGTTATGCGCCAAGGCAATTCCTCGCGGACTACCTATCCATAAAGGTTGAATATCCGCGGTAGAATAACCACCAGCTGTTGGATAACGCGTATGAGCGATACCGACCTTACCCTTAAGACCAATAATGTCTTCTTCGGTAATCGATTCACGTACCAAACCCAAACCATGGGTGGAATAAAAACGTTCGTCTGAAGTTAAAATTCCACAAGCATCCTGCCCTCGATGTTGTAGATGAATTAAACTGTCATACAATTCTGCAGCAACGGGTTCATGGCTGAATATCCCAACGATACCGCACATATAAGTGTTCTCCTAACTGAGCCAAGTAGAGATATTATGCATAATCCTGTCGGCTACTGATCCTGGTTGTTCGTCAAAGGTAAATTTTTGGTTGGTTATTGTTTCAAATAATTGAATATAACGCCCTGCTAAAGTAACAATTAACTCTTGTGGTGCTAAGGGTAAAACAGGATCATTATAGGGATCACAATGCTCGTTAAACCATAAACGCAAGAATTCTTTATCTATATTTTCTGGTTCCATGCCTGCGGCGAAACGCTCTTCATAAGCATTGGCCAACCAATAGCGGCTTGAATCAGGAGTATGAATTTCATCGATTAGTATAATGCGACCACTCTCATCGCGACCAAATTCATATTTAGTATCGACTAAAATTAAGCCATGTTCCAAAGCAACCTTAGTGCCGTATTCAAATAATTCCAAGGCATAAGCACTAGCTTCATCCCAATCTGCTTGGGTCATCCAAGATTCAGATACGATTTCAGCAGGTGTAATAGGTCTATCGTGTTCGGTTTCTTTAGTTGTGGGGGTAAGAATTGCTTTTTCTAACTTTTGATTTTTCTTTAGTCCTTCAGGAAATGAAATTCCACAATAAGAACGATTTCCATTTTTGTATTGGGTCCATAAAGAAGTATTGGTAGTACCTGAAATATAACCTCTGACAACAAACTCTATGGGAAAAACTTTAGCTTTTTTAGCAATTACAACATTGGGGTCAGGAATGGCAATTACATGATTTGGTACAATAGATTCCGTTTGCTTAAACCACCAGGCACTGGTTCTATTTAAAACTTGGCCTTTGTAGGGAACGGATGCCAATAAGCGATCGAAAGCACTTTGTCGGTCCGTAGTAACTAGAATTAAGCGATCCCCCAAATCGTAGGTATCTCTTACTTTCCCTTTATATTTAGTTCCAAAGTCAAAAAAGGTTTCCGTTAAACAATGGGGTAAAGCTTCAATAATTTTTCCTTCATACATAATAATACACCTCATGTGAACAGGGATTGGCAATAATGTGCGTATTCAAAATAGCTTCTTCAAAATCCGAAATACTATGTGTTTCACTTTCAAAAATCCACAATATGCTGTGACGAATGGATCTAATATCTGTAAGACCGAAATGGTCGTAGAGCATTTGTAGTTTTTGTTGGCCCAGAAGATCTTCTTTGGGGCGAACTAGGAAAGCTCTCATCATTCCTGTCCTTGCTTCGCTACGCTCGCTAATACGAGAGTTAACTAAAAATTCTTTCCTATCATTAAACAAAACACCAGTTTGTTTTATTTGCTTAAGTAATTCTGCATCATTGGTATCAATTTCCCAGTGCACTAGACGTTTCACCTGCACAGGTAATCCTTGTTGTTTTAAAGTATTTTGCACGGTCACCGCACAATTATCAGTAATAATTAATTGCACAATAAGTGAGGTACTTGAAGAATTTTCTTGATAGGGTTTAATAGCAGCTTTCACCGGAGAATAGCTAAGTTTTTCTTTTTGGTAGCTTTTAGCTTCGCGAATATAATCCAACATAGAGCGAAAAATTGCATCACCAGCAGGAGTTCGTTCTGGATGAGGCATCATTGCCATAACATTACCTGCTTTATTAATAACTGCGGCAATATTTTTCATTGAACCGTTTGGATTAACAGGAAAATTGTCACTAATCCTTCCGTCTTCATCGCAGTATTGAAAAACCGTCATTCCTTCTTGGCTTAATTCTTGTAACAATTGTTCTGACATCATAAAACGCCCTTCCGCATGTGCTATCGGAACGTTTAAAATTGAGTCTTTAGTGAGATGACGTGTAAAAGCATTCGGTCTGGCATTATCGCAAATGCGCATATGAATCCAGGAATTATAAAATCCCGTACCCAATATTTTACCATCTACTATACGTTTATTTTCGCATAAAACCATTCCTGGTTGGTATTTATCCAAGCCTGGAACCAAACCTGTTTCAACCAAAATTTGCGCACCATTACAAATTCCAAGAACGGGTTTTCCAAGTTCACTTTGTATTTTAATTTCATTCATCAGTGGATCTAGGGCGGCAATTATGCCTGCTCGCGAACGATCTTCATAGGAAAAACCGCCTACAATAATAAAGGCATCCATATCTTTCAATTTGGCAATCGGTTCATTCCAAAGTAATTCAATAGGAATCATTCCTGCACGTTTTACCGCAAGTGCAGTCTCACGTTCACAGTTAGAACCAGGAAATTGTACAATTGCTACGTTTTTCAAATTAACCTCACCTCAGGTTTACCAGACAACACCCGCCCTATTTCATATACTGGATAAGCCGGGTAATCTTTTAATAGCGCTCTTATAGATGAAAGCTCTTCAGGGGCAACTATCATAACTAAGCCCATGCCCATATTGAAGGTTTTATACAATTCATGATCATCAAGCTTGGCTATAGATTGCAAAACAGAAAATACTGGTGGGATAGGACAAGCACTTTTCTTAATTTCTACTGCACAATTCTTTGGTAATACTCGAGGAATATTTTCCAATACTCCGCCGCCGGAAATATGGGCCATCCCTTTAATAGCAATACCTTTATCTAAAAGATGTAAAATTGGTTTCGTATAATTAATATGTGGGGCTAATAATGCCTCACCTACTGTTTGTTGTAATTCAGCAATACTAGAATCAACTGTGTAGCCACCAATATCAAAAAATAATTTCCGCGCTAAAGAGTAACCATTAGTATGCACACCACTTGAAGGAAAAGCTAAAACCACATCACCTGGTGTAATATCAGTGCCTAAAATCGCTTTTTCTTTCTCAACTACTCCGGTAATAATACCAACCAGATCGTGTTCGCCTTTAAGATAAGTATCCGGCATTTCAGCCGTTTCACCACCGACTAAAGAAATACCGTTATCCAAACAGGCTGTTGCCATACCACTAACAATTTCTTCTATATGTTTTGGTTGCAGATGATCCGTTGCAATATAATCTAATAAAGTCAGCGGTTTGGCTCCAAGAACTATAATATCATTAGTAGTTGCACTGACTAAATCAATACCAATAGTGTCAAATTTTTGCATCATACCAGCGACTATCATTTTGGTACCGACACCATCAATACTCTGAACTAAAACTGGATGTTGGTATTGTTGCATCAATGGCTTTAAATCATACATAGCACCAAAACTACCAATTCCAGTTAAAACCTGAGGAGAAAAGGTCTTTTCAACCTGATTTTTAATCCGTCGCACCGCCTCGTTACCGGCTTCGATATCAACACCTGCAGATTTATAATTAACTGTACTCATTATAATAACCTCTCCCTTAAACCCTGTTCCCAAGCATGTTTTGCTTGATCAATTGGCAGGTTGATGTGTGAATTTATTTTAATAACTGGTTCCAAAGTCGTCTGGCCAATAACAAAGAAAGGCACTTCATAAGACTTCATTAAGAGCTCAAAAGCAGGCAATTTCTCAGAACTTAATTCCAATATAAAGCCGCCTGTTTCACTAAATAAGGATTTATCTAAAGTAAGATTACTTGCAAGTGCAACAGCAAGACCAATCCTATTTTTAAAGGTCATTTCTGCAAGTGCCACTGCGATACCACCATCGGCTATATCATGAGCAGCCAAGACTAAGTTTTGTTGAATTGCAGCTGATACTGCTTGAATTTCTTGATTAATCGTCGCTAAATTTGGACGGGGAAGTTGAGCACCTAAGACGCCCAAAAGCTCATAATAGGCACTACCACCGCACTCATCAAGGCGTTCGCCAATCAAAATTAGGCTACTGTTGTTTTGCTTCAAATCATAAGTAACAGCAGAATGTACATCGGGTATAACTCCAAGACAACTAATCATAGGGCTAGGTGGAATCGTACCTGACGCCGATTCGTTATATAAAGAAACATTACCGGCTATAACTGGCAAGCTATCGTCTGGATAATTTTTTAATTTAATTGCAGCACAAGCATCAACAATTCCTTTTACCGAATCAACAAATTCACCCATTTGTTCGGGCTTTTCTGGATTACCAAAACACAAACAATCAGATAAAGCATAAGGATCGGCACCTACTGCTGTGATATTTCGCACGGATTCAATAACAGCATTCACAGCACCCCAATAGGCATCAATTTGATTGTAGCGAGGGTTATGGTCTAAAGATAAAGCAATACCCGTATCACGAATTTCTTCAGGATAAGAATCATCATTAAAGGGCTGCATAACACCGGCATCCGCCCACCCTGCTTCAAAATGAGTTCTTCCTTGTACTTGTTTGTCGTAGGTTTCAAATATCGGTGCCCTTGATGCTATGTTCTCATGAGCCAAAAGCTTTAATAAAACATCATTGCAGTTAGTAGGAACTGCTAATTGAGGCTCGTTCAAGTTGCTTTGTTTGGAAACATAAGGTCTGTTGTATACTATGCCTTTTGTTACATCAGGGACTTTAGCACGAACTAATTCACGACCTTGGTATGTCACAACATACAGGCCGTCAGTGCGAATTTTGCCAATAACTGCAGCACAAGCACCTTCTGATACTTTAGGCAGAGCAAAAGTTTCATTATAGTGTGTCAAAATTGTATCTACTAAACTGGGCGGAACAACCCACATAAAACGTTCTTGAGTTTCAGAACATAAAGCTACCGCAGGAAGCAAATCATCCATAGCTGTTGGAACTTTTTCCAAGTCAATTTCGGCTCCATAAGCACCACCAGCTTCCGCCAGTTCAATGCTTGCACAAGCAACCCCACCGGCACCTAAATCTTTGAAGCCAACTTGGTCTATCAAATTATGTTCGCGTAAAAATCGAAACAGTGCAAAATTAGCTTTTAGTATATGCCTTTGCAAAAAAGCATTGGGTTCTTGTACAGCTCCCTTATTTTTCTCTCTAGAATCTTCATTTAAAGTAGATGAGGCAAAACTTGCCCCTCCAAATCCGCTATTATCAGTAGGCTTTCCTACCAAAATATAAACATAGTCATCCGCATTTTTCGGAGCATAAGAGTGGATAATATGATCTTCTCTAACCACACCCAAGGTAACCACAGTAACCAGACAATTATCGTTGTATGCTGAATTGTAGTAGACATCCCCGGCCAAATTAGGAATACCGAGTGGATTGCCATAGCCACCAATGCCAGCTACAACCCCTTCTTGTATCCAATGAGTGTGTGGGCGATCAATTGCGCCAAAACGCAAACTATCAGCAACAGCAATAACTTCCCCACCCATGCAAGAGACATCTCTAACATTTCCACCAACACCAGTGGCAGCTCCTTCAAAAGGAACTATTTGTGAGGGATGATTGTGTGATTCATGACTGATTATCACACCGTATCGATGACCTTGATTATCTTGAGCAACGGCAACAATTCCAGCATCTTCTTTGGCACCCAAAATTACATGCGGGCCATCAGTATTAAATTGTTTCAAATGCACTCGACTACTTTTATAGGAACAATGTTCTGAACCTTGAATAGACCATAAGATACACTCAGCACTGCTTGGCGGGCGTTTTAAAAAATCATTTTGGATAGTTAATGCTTCATCTACGGATAAACTAAAATTATTGTTTTGCAGGACTTGTTTGATCTCATCATGCGAAAGATTTGAAAAATCAAAAAAATCAGAAGAGTTTTGCATAAGATACTCTGGGAGAATCAAAAAATTGTGCTGGCTATTGTATCGGGTTAATGAGTAAAAGTGCAATGAAAAAAAAAGGAATTTTAGACCGGGTTAGATCTTGGTACATAGCTTTCGGGCTAAGAGAATTATAGTATTAAATAAGGGCTGATTACCCGGTTTTCATCCAGTACGTCATCCAGAGCAAAGCGAAGGATCTTCTCTCAAGCCACATCAGTGCTAACTGAAGAGAAGATCCTTCGCTTTGCTCTGGATGACGTGCTTCTTTAACCTAACAGCTACGAGCCAAGGCTCAACCTACACGAGTTACTCAACCCAAAAGCCACTGTACCTGATCCTGAAGATTTATTGATATTTCAGAAAGATCTTCCAAATTCTCATCAATATAAGGATTATCAATTCCATGTTGCAATGAATACTCGTGGATCTTCACATCACGTGCTTGTTGCAACCAGGCAATTTGCGGAGCAAATAATTGCATCATTCCTTCAACCCATTTATCCAGCACTTGCCAATAAGGATCATCCGTCAAATTCATTTTGAAGCGTTTCACTAATTTTGGGGCATGGTGTGCTTCATACCATGTCTCTGAAGTTACCCAACGATTCACGGTAAATAAACGTATGGGTTGTCCATGAATGTTCATAGCAATAGCAACCAGATGCGTCATTGGATTGTCGATAAAAAGATCCCAATCCGATAAGGGCAAGGGCTTGATTGATTTAGGAATATGTTTATAGCGCATAAAACAATGAAAATGGCCATGTTCCGTACTTTCTAGATTTTCTCTATGGCAATGATAAAAATACTGAGCACCGGTACTATGGTCAATTCGATCACCTTTTGGATAGTGATTCATACTGATATGACGTGATTTTTTTTTTAATGTGTAATGCAGAATATTTTTACCCTTGGGAGTAATCATCTGCTGTTGTGCATGCAATACCTGAGCCGCATGATCCAACAGGACCTTTTTTCGCCATTTGCTTAATTCAGGTAATTGAAATTCAGGTATAGTTAACATAAAAGATTCTACACATATAAAAAAGAGGCAGTTTGCACCACCTCTTTATGAGACTAAAAGTTGAATTAGTTGCCTGAACAACCGTTGCAACCTTTAGAACCTTTACAACCTTTACAACCAGAACAACCTTTGCAGCCTTTACAACCTTTGCAACCGTTACAAGCTGGAGCAGTAGTTGAAGGAGCAGCATCGTCAGCATAAGCAACAGAAACAACTGGAGCTGAAGCAAGAACTGATAATAAAGCCGCAACGGCCATAGTTGATTTTTTCATAATAGCACTTCCTTGAAAGTTAATGTTTTTTGTTTGAACCATTAAGATATTAGCAAAGAAATTCATAAAATTCCTCTATTTAATATAAATTTTTAAAAAAAATAGTTATTATAGATATTTTACTCAGGGAGTCTATTTATGAAAGTGGGCCATGATAGTTTATTAACCAAAACCCGTTTAGATGTTGAAGGTACAACTTATTTTTACTACAGTCTAAAAAAGGCTGAAGAACAGCATCTTGAAGGAATCAGTCGGCTACCCTACTCACTTAAAGTGCTGCTGGAAAACTTATTGCGCTTTGAAGATGGCAGCACGGTAACCACTAAAGACATAGCCGCTATCGCTGACTGGTTGAAAACCAGAACTTCACAGCATGAGATTGCCTACAGACCAACCCGAGTATTGATGCAGGATTTCACTGGAGTTCCAGCTGTTGTTGATTTAGCTGCTATGCGGACAGCTATCGTACAAATGGGCGGTGACCCTAATAAAATCTCACCTCTTTCACCAGTAGACTTGGTTATTGACCATTCAGTAATGGTGGATAAATTTGGTACTAAAGATTCATTACATGTGAACACTGAAATTGAGATGGAGCGCAACATAGAACGCTATGAATTCTTGCGCTGGGGTCAAAAAGCTTTTGATAACTTCCAAGTAGTACCTCCTGGAACAGGAATTTGCCATCAGGTTAATTTGGAATATCTGGCTAAAACAATCTGGAGTTCAACTCATGATGGTCATTTATATGCCTATCCTGATACTTTAGTTGGTACTGATTCGCATACTACTATGGTTAATGGTTTAGGTGTTCTGGGTTGGGGTGTAGGCGGTATTGAAGCTGAAGCTGCCATGCTGGGCCAACCAGTTTCCATGCTTATTCCAGAAGTTATTGGGTTTAAATTAACTGGAAAAATGAAACAAGGTATAACAGCTACCGACTTAGTTCTTACTGTAACGCAAATGCTGAGAAAGAAAGGTGTAGTTGGTAAATTTGTAGAATTTTTTGGTCCAGGACTCAATGATTTACCCCTTGCCGATCGCGCTACCATATCTAATATGGCTCCAGAATACGGTGCTACTTGCGGCTTTTTCCCTGTCGATAAGGAAACCATTCGTTATTTGGAATTGACCGGTCGTCATAAAGACACAATCGCCCTGGTAGAGGCCTACGCCAAAGCACAAGGAATGTGGTATGACCAAGATAGTGAAGATCCAGTTTTCACTGATACCTTACAATTAGACTTAAACACCGTTGAACCCTCTCTTGCAGGCCCCAAACGCCCACAAGATAAAGTAAGTCTGCAATCACTACCAATTGCCTTCAATGATTTCTTAATTGAAGCTGGTAAGGAAAAACAAAAAGATACTGAATTTGCAGTAAAAGACAAAGACTACAGCATGAAACACGGCCACGTCGTGATTGCCGCCATCACTAGCTGCACTAATACTTCTAATCCAAGTGTCCTAATGGCTGCCGGACTGCTTGCAAAAAAAGCTATTGAAAAAGGCTTGCAACGCAAACCTTGGGTTAAATCCTCTTTAGCACCAGGCTCCAAAGTCGTTACTGATTATTTAAAAAATGCAGGTTTACAAAAATATTTAGATGAACTTGGTTTCAATCTGGTTGGTTATGGTTGCACTACCTGTATTGGTAACTCAGGCCCATTGCCAGATGCAATTTCTCATTGCGTAAGCGATAATGATTTGGTCGTGTCTTCAGTACTATCAGGAAACCGAAATTTTGAAGGACGCGTTCACCCACAAGTGCGAGCAAACTGGCTGGCTTCACCTCCTTTAGTAGTTGCTTATTCTTTAATTGGCACCACCTGTGAAGATTTAAGTACTGTTTCTTTAGGCTTAGATAAAGAAGGCAATGAAGTATTTTTAAAAGATATCTGGCCTAGCAATGCTGAAATAGCCCTAGAAGTAGCAAAAGTTACTGGAACTATGTTTAGAAAGGAATACGCAGAGGTATTTCAAGGTGATGAACAATGGCAGGCCTTAAAAACCAGTACGGGTACTACGTATCAATGGAATCCTGAATCCACCTATATTCAATACCCTCCTTTTTTCAATAATTTAAAACTAAAACCAGAACCGATTAAGTCCATTAAACAAGCTTATATTTTAGCAATTTTTGGTGACTCAATTACCACGGATCATATTTCACCAGCGGGCTCAATTAAGGCGAATTCACCTGCAGGCCTTTATTTATTATCCAAAGGGGTCAGTGAAAAAGATTTTAATTCTTATGGATCACGCCGCGGTAATCACGAAATCATGATGCGTGGAACATTTGCCAATATACGTATTCGCAATGAAATGACTCCAGGTCAAGAAGGAGGCATCACGCGCTACATTCCTACCGGCGAAATAATGCCCATTTACGATGCAGCCATGCTCTATCAAGCACAAGAGCAAGACTTGGTTGTTATTGGTGGTAAAGAATATGGCACCGGTTCTTCAAGAGATTGGGCAGCTAAAGGAACGGTACTCCTCGGTGTTAAAGCAGTATTGGTTGAAAGTTTTGAACGTATTCACCGCTCAAATTTAATCGGTATGGGAGTTATGCCTTTACAATTCATTGAGGGAATGACTCGTACTACTCTGGAATTAAAGGGTGATGAGCGCATTAGCATCGATATAGGAGAAAGTTTAAAACCAGGAGCCAAAATAGCAGTTACAATTGAACGATCTAATGGCCATAAAGACCAAATCCACGTATTATGTCGCATCGATACGGCAGATGAATTAAACTATTACAAAAATGGTGGTATACTACAATACGTTTTGCGTAATTTATGTTCCTAAGGATTAAGAGTGAGTCAGTCTAAAAAAGTTTTGAGTGTTTTTTCATTAGTTATGATTAACATTATAGCTGTTGATAGCCTACGTACGCTTCCCATCAGCGCCAAACTTGGTTTGTCTTTAATGTCGTACTATATAATTGCTGCATTAGTATTTTTCATACCTGTTGCTCTTGTTGCTGCTGAATTAGCTACCGCTTACCCAAATACTGGTGGAATTTATATTTGGGTGCGGGAGGCTTTCGGAAAGAGAGCAGGATTTATTACTATTTGGTTGCAGTGGATTTACAACGTAGTATGGTATCCAACCATAATGTCGTTCATAGCCGCGACTATGGCCTATTTAATTGCGCCAGAGTTAACCAATAACAAATACTTTTTATTAGTGACCTCACTTATTTTATTTTGGATCTTTACCGTCATAAATTGTTTTGGCATGAAAATATCCAGCTTAGTCAGTGTAATTGGAGCTTCAATCGGTACTATTTTGCCCATTATCGCCATCATTATTCTGGCATTTATCTGGATACTCCAAGGACGCCCAACAGCGGTCAACTACCCAAGCTCATGGCTCCCAGACTTTAGCTCTTTAGGAAATATGTCGCTTTTTTCAGCGGTATTATTTGGCTTAATAGGTATGGAAATGTCTGCTGTACATGCAGAAGAGGTAAAAAATCCTCAAAGAGATTACCCAAGGGCCTTGCTGTATTCTACCTTTGTCATTATTTCAACCTTGTCTTTAGGTTCGCTAGCGATAGTAATCGTGGTACCAAATGACAGTCTTAGTGTAGTATCGGGATTAATTGATGCATATGCGGTATTTTTTAAATCCTATCACATGCCATGGATGACCTCTATCATGGCTGTACTGATAATTTTAGGTGGATTGAGCGGTGTCTCTGCCTGGATTATAGGGCCAACAAAAGGATTACTGGTTTCAGCACGTGATGGCTCCTTACCTAATGCTTTAGCTCGGGTAAACAAACACGGCGCACCAGTTACCATATTGATTCTACAAGCAATAATTTTTACCCTCTTAATTTCCATATTTATCATGCTGGACTCTATCAATGCCGCTTATTGGATGCTCAGTGATTTAAGCGCACAAATGGCTTTAATGGTTTATGTAATTATGTTTTCAGCCGCTATTAAATTGCGCTTTAGCCAACCAAATCACCCTCGTGGATACACCATTCCTGGTGGGAAAATTGTGATGTGCATCGTAGCAGGAACCGGTTTGGTTTGTTGCGTCTTAGCCATGTTGATAGGATTTGTACCGCCCTCTCAGATTCCAGTGGGTAATGTTTACTTATTTGAGTCGTTTTTAATCGGTGGTTTAATCCTATTTGTTGTGATTCCTTGGTTTTTGGCTAAAAAACATGAGGATGAAGAGGGTGTGATTTAGGGTCACTAGATTGCTTTGCTGCGCTTGAACCGACACTACGTAGGTCGGTTCATTGGCCCAGGCTAGGCATCCGGTAAAGACATCAAGCTAGCATTACCCCCTGCCGCTGTAGTATCTACCGTATAAGTCCTTTCGTGACACAGACGCACTAGATAATTCGGACCGCCAGCTTTGGGGCCAGTGCCTGAAAGGCCTTCACCGCCAAAAGGTTGAAGTCCTACTACGGCACCAGTGATGGTGCGATTTACATAGCAATTTCCAGCATGAACAGCTTGTCTGATGTATTCTACTGTTTCGTTAATGCGACTGTGAATACCTAAAGTTAATCCATAACCTGTCTTATTAATATCTTGGATTACTGTATCCAGATCTTTACGTTTGTATTTAATCACATGCAAAATCGGACCGAACACTTCTTTTTCTAATGAGGCAATACTATCGATTGCTATTGCAGTAGGTGGCATAAAATAAGCCGTCTCAATAGGTTCATTGATAGTGCATTGGTACAGGATTTCAAAACGTTTTTTCATGGATTCCACGTGATCTTGTAATTGAGTCAATGCTTCTTTATCAATGACCGGTCCTACATCAGTAGTCAACCATGCGGGATCATCAACCACAAGCTCTGCCATTGCCCCTTTTAAAAGTGCAATCATACGAGGATAGACCTCTTCTTGAATATATAAAACTCTTAAAGCAGAACACCGTTGTCCTGCACTACCAAAGGCAGAATTTATGGCATCGACTGCTACTTGCTCTAATAAAGCAGAAGAATCGGCTATCATGGCATTTTGTCCGCCAGTTTCTGCTATTAGTGGAATTAATTCTCCGCCGCGATGTGCCAGACTGCGATTAATGTGATTTGCTGTTTCAGTGGAGCCCGTAAATAAAACTACTTTAATGCGCTTATCAGCAACCAAGGCAGAACCAATCGTCTCACCGGCTCCTGGAAGTAATTGCACAGCACCAACAGGAATGCCTGCTTGATGCATTAATTTAACAGTATAAGCAGCAATTAAAGGTGTTTGCTCAGCCGGTTTGGCAATAACGCAATTTCCTGTCACCAGTGCTGCAACTACTTGTCCGGTAAATATTGCCAAAGGAAAATTCCAAGGACTAATACACAAAACCGTACCACGTGGATGCAAACTTAATTGATTCGTTTCACCAGTATAACCCGTTAAATCTTTAGCCTGGCACATCAATTTTTCAGCCATTACAGCGTAATACCTACAAAAATCGATGGCTTCTCGCACTTCACCCACGGCATCATTCCATGTTTTGCCCGCTTCTAAACACGCCAAAGCAAACAATTCATTTTGATTGGCTTGCAATAAATCTGCAAGGCGCCTCAGGCAATCAGCGCGATCGGTAACCAAAGTTTTGCTCCAACTCGCAAAAGTTAACTCCGAAAGTGATAAGGCATTTTCAACATCAGTTAGTGACGCATTTTGCACGGTTCCAATAATGTGCTCCGGATTTTGTGGCGAACCAACTTGATGCACCTCTGCTCCTTGAGTGCGCCCTGCCACTATAGGGCCTGCTTGCCAATGATTAATCTTTAATCGTGCCAACTCCGTTTGTAACTTGCAACGCTCAGCTCGATCACTAAAATCAAAACCTCTCGAATTTGTTCTTTTACTACCAAAAATGGCATCAGGTAAAGGAATATTCTTATTAATAACATTGAATAAGCTTTTAGCTTTGGCAACGGGGTCTTCAACTAGGCCACTGATAGGCGCATTATCATCTACAATTCGATTAACAAAAGATGAATTAGCTCCATTTTCTAATAAACGTCGGACTAAATAGGGTAATAAATCCTCATGACTACCAACTGGTGCATATATCCTACAAGGAATTCCATAGCAATTTTCAGGTACAACCTGTTCGTAAAGCTCCGTTCCCATGCCGTGTAAACATTGAAATTCAAAATCTCTATAACTACCCACTAAATCAAGTATCATGGCAACTGAATATGCATTATGCGTTGCAAACTGAGGATAAATAGCATCCGTCATGGTCATAATTTTTTTAGCACAGGCTTGGAAGGATACATCCGTAAATACTTTTCGAGTAAATACAGGATATTCGTTTAAACCTTGCATTTGAGTTTTTTTAATTTCGCTATCCCAATAGGCACCTTTGATTAGGCGAACCATCATGCGTCTTTTCTTTTTCCGCGCCAAATCTGCTACCCAATCTAAAACGTAAAAAGCGCGCTTTTGATAGGATTGAACTGCTAAACCAAAACCATTCCAACCCTGTAACACATCATCATTAAATACTTTTTCCATTACATCTAAAGAAAGATCCAAGCGTTCTGACTCTTCTGCATCAATCGTTAAACCAATATTATATTCTTTAGCCATACGTGATAAGGCTAATAATTTGGGGGGTAATTCAGCCATAACGCGTTCGTGTTGTGCCTCTGAGTAGCGCGGATGTAGGGCTGAAAGTTTGATGGAAATACCGGGATGTTGATACAAATCTTTAGTTTTATCGACACTCTTACCTATCGCTTCAATTGCTGCTTTATATGCTTCAAAATAACGTGCCGCGTCAACAGTAGTAAGTGCCGCCTCTCCTAGCATGTCATAAGAATAGCGATAACCTTTGGCCTCTTTCTTTTTCGCACGGGTCAAAGCTTCATTTATGGTCCGCCCCATTACAAATTGTTTGCTCATAATACGCATGGCTCTATCTACGGCAGTTCTAACAACCGCCTCACTGCTACGACTAACTAATTTCATCAAAGATTTAGTAAGATTATTTTCCACTTTTTCAGGGGCCAGTACTTTTCCTGTGAGCATTAGAGCCCAAGTAGTAGCATTCACAAATAGTGAATCACTTTGCCCAATATGAGATTTCCAATCACCTGCTGCCAATTTATCCTTAATTAAGTCATCTATAGTGGCTTTATCCGGCACACGCAATAAGGCCTCAGCCAAACACATTAAGGCAATACCTTCATCACTAGACAGTGCGTATTCAGTCAAAAAGGAATCAATACCAGTACTTTTTTTTCGTTCGTTACGAACAGAATTAACTAATTGAGTAGCGCGTGTTTTAATAGAGGCTAATTGATGGGATGATAAAGTTGCTTTTTCACACAGCTCCGTAATTAATGATAATTCATCCTTACGATATGCATCATTAATGGCAGCACGAATACCTTCAGGAGCATTTAGAGTCAACTTTTCAAGCATAATAATCTCACTGTAATTTTCATTTTGTATTTATCTGATCATCCTTTATTATAAGCCACCCACCCCAAAAAACAAAGAAAATCAGCTCCATAAACAAACAAGATTAGAGCAAACTTTAATCAATTGAATTAATTTTAATTCAAAAAGCATCTAAAAATACAAACAATCTGTGCGTTTTAATATACAAATAGATCTAATTAAGAGCTATATTACCACCCACAAAAAACTTAAGCTGATGATTTTAATCAAAATACATCAAAATGGACAAATTTAGAACTTTTAAATTTACAAATAACGCACTTAGTGCTATAATGGGCAACTTTTTGAATACCGATTTCGGTCTTATAACAGGAAGAAAGGAGCTTTATGAATACGTTGTTTACTCTAATCTCAACTGTGGTTTTAACCGCAAATTTGACTTCAAGCACCGCTGTATTTGCCGAAAGCAAAACAGATATTAGTGCCAAAGTACAGCACCTTAGTACTAAGGCGCCACAACTAAATAAACAAGTACTAAAACTTGCATTAACTGCTTATAAAAATGCTGACAAAACAGGCGCGGTAAAAAAGCCTGTTCTGACTGTAATTGATTACTCACTTCCATCCAACAAGCAAAGAATGTGGGTGTTTGATGTAAGTAAAGAGCGCCTCTTATATCATACCTATGTTGCTCATGGTAAAAATTCTGGTGAAAAAGCCCGTCATTTTTCAAATAAAGAGTCCAGCAAACAATCAAGTTTAGGTACCTATATCACTAAAGATACTTATGAAGGTCATAAAGGCTACTCTTTAAATTTACAAGGTTTGGACAGAGGCTTTAACGATAATGCCTATAACCGACGTGTGGTAATGCATGGTGCTTGGTACGTTGAGCCTGATTTTATCAGAAAAGCGGGTCGTGCTGGTTTATCATGGGGCTGCCCTGCCATTGCGCAAACTTTAGCTAAGCCGGTAATTAATACTATTAAGAACGGTTCAGTTATTTTCGCCTACTTCCCTGACCGAAACTTCTTATCGCATTCTGGTTATTTGGTGGGTTAAAAATAAAAGCCAGGGCAAGCCCTGGCTACGCAGTCATCCGTTAGAACATCCTGTTCTCTTTGTCTTCCTGACAGTATCAGATCCATCTGATCGCAAATCCATTTGCGTGACTTATATCCATACAAGCCATAGGTAAAATGTAGCAACTGAATCCTGCTTCTGCAACCTGGTGTTTCGTGTTTTAGAGTGCTCTATTAATGGAAGCTTGATTTGGTATTTTTACAATAATCAATAAATTCAATAGGTTACAAAAAGAGTCCCGAATTGCATACGGAGTTAAACTCGCATTTCCCATGCATGATTGAGAAATTTCTTACAAGAATTTAAGGTAACTGACGACTTAACCCAACAGCTATAACCCAAGGCCCAACCTACCAGATGTCGTGACAGTATCAAGATAAAGTTCAATCCTTGACATCTACGCTTATCTTATGTGATAGTCTACCCAAAATTAAAGCTTTAGAGTGAAACTATGACCCAGCAAATTAATGCCCATAAACGAGATAAATTACTTATTATCGATTGGCTCATCGAACACTTTCCAAGTGCATTTTTTAAAAATAGAAATCAAGTACGCCCGCTAAAAATTGGTATTTTTGATGATATTATTGATTTTTATGAGCGTTTGGAATCACCACCCTTTAGTAAAAAAGCGTTAAGAGAAGCTTTAAGCTATTACAGTTCCTCTCCTGCCTATTTAAATTGCCAAAAAGCAAACGCTGCTCGCATCGATATTTACGGTAATGAAATAGATGTAGTAACTCAAGAGCAAGCCAATTACGCCCATCATAAATACCAAGAGCGCTATATCAAAAAACAAGTCTTAAGCGAAACTAAAACTAAGCCGGATTCGACTGAAACACCATCACATAGTTAACCGAAACATCCGCTCCCAAAGTCGCTTCCCTTGTAAATGGATTGTAATTCATACCCTGGATATCAATAAGCTGCAAGCCCAAAGGTCTAGCAATTGCTGCTAATTCACTGGGTTTAATAAATTTATTATAGTCATGAGTTTGTCGCGGTAATAATTGTAATAAATATTCAGCAGCAATAATTGCGTTGGCATAGGCCTTTAGCGTTCTACTAATAGTGGATACAAATAATAAACCTTCGGGTTTTAATAAACGTTTACAATGCTGCAATACTACCTCAGGATTCTGTACGTGCTCCAAAAGCTCCATACAAGTAACCATATCAAAGCTTTTGGCTGTAAAGTCTTCTATAGCAGTACATTCATAACTTATCTTCAGAAAGTGTTCTTGTGCATGTTTTTTGGCAATTTCGATAGCAGAACATTCAGCATCAATTCCGGTAACTTCAGCGCCTAGTTTTGCCATTGCCTCGGCTAAAATACCCCCTCCACAACCGACATCGAGTACATTCATTGCTGACAACTCAATCTGTTTTTGAATAAATTCCAAGCGAGCTTTATTAATGTCATGTAAGGTTTTCAGTGGCCCATCAAAATCCCACCAATCTTGTGCCAACTCGGCAAACTTATTAATTTCTTGATGATCTATGGTTGATTCAAATTGATTCATTTGCTAATAAATCCAGTGGGTTAAAAAAATTCAAAACCTGTTTGTTGGTAATGAAACTTACATTATAAGGGTGTTCCGCTTGTAAGCCTATAGTTAATTGACTTTGAGGAATAGCCTCGGCTATTTTACCAAATAAAATTAATTGAATATCCGGTTTTACTAATACTAATTGATCGAGCAGTTTTTGCATAAAAGGTCGCCAGTTTCGGGCATGATAAGGGACTTTGCCTTCACTATACACTAAAGATGCATTGAGCAATAAAATTCCTTGTTGCATCATTCGCAAAAATAAGTCCGATGCCGTCTGAATCATAGAGTTTTTATCTAATTTTGAAATGGCTGCCTGTGATAAATCAGAATGTAAATCACCTCGCGCCACTAAGAGTGTTTTGAGTAAATTGCGTAATGAGGTAGCCTTATTCACTTCTTTGCTTAAACCAGACTCACTCCAAAGAGAGCCAACAGCCTCGTCCCAAAAAGCAAAACCATTTGCAGAGGCTTTTCGAGGATAAGGAGATTCACCGAATAAAATATATTTGGTTTCTGACAAGGGCAGACTAAAAGCCGCAAATAATTGATGTGTGGCAGGGATACAGGTTTTTTCTTGCATAATTTCATGTAGATAATTTGGATTCATTGCTTCTAAGGCATTGCATATCAAAGGTTTCCATTGTGGGTGAGCTGCTAGTATATCCACAAAAGCTTCCTTCTCCCTTGAAGGAGAAGGATTGGGGCTGAGGGGTGTGAATGTGGTGTGATCGTTCATAATTTCTCTAAATTTTGTGAAGTAAGTGATCTTCACTTTTTTAATCCTGGCCACAGCTGTGGCCAGGATTTAATAGGGAGAGCCCTAGACATTAAAGTGCGTATTTGTTACAATGTATTCAAATATTATACAAATAATGGCCGATATGAAAGCAGACAATCCAAATAGCAGGATTAACAACAGTGATGAATTACATAATCAAAACTGTTTTGCTTTTTTAAAAATTTTAAAGCCCGTGGCAGACAAACAGCAAGTTCCTGAATTAACACCTTTATTTGACTTTCCAACCGATTACACAAAAAGCTTTGCTTATGGCAATGTGTACACCGCTATTCTTGAAAGGCTGGAGCAGATTTTAGATAACATAGAATCTAGAAAAAGCTCAATAGACATCAAAAAGTTGGATCCGATAATTAATGCTGTCTACCACAATGATAATCGAATAATAGAACAAACCGATTGGCTTATCAATCCAATATCCAAAGAGACAACTCCATCAAATAATCCTAAGCATAAAATTACTAATACGCTTAAAGATAAAGGCACTGATGTTAATAAAATTACCCCGCAAAAAGCGGATAAGTTCTTCAATGTTATCGCTTCAGCCTACCCAAATTACAAACCACAAAACCAAACCAATATTCCCTCTTTAAAACATTATGACTACCTAAAAACAATAAAAAAACATAATGTGGCAGTTGAATACCGTTTTAGTACTCAAGCTCAAAGACATGATGGCACTTTACGCATTAGCCCTTTATTTAAACGCTGGTTGCAAATACGCGCGGCCTTAGCTACTTCACAATCAGGTATCAGCCATATCTATTTTAATAATTTGGGATTAGACCGAAAACTACCGGACGTTGCTGGTTTTTTAGAGCATAAGCTAAGTCTTACATTGCACAAATTGGAAGAGGATCCGCTGTTAAAAATAGCTGTTATTACACTACCTGCTGCAAAAGGACTTCTCAACCCTGGTAATTATAAAAAAAACCATGATGCCTTACCGAGCAATGCTGTATACCAAGAACTGTTACGTACTGCTATGGGTAGTGGTCATCCATCAGGAATTAGTGATTTATTGATTTCTCCTAAAATACAAAAAATCTTATTCCCCTATAATGAACAAAAAATAGTAATGCAATTTTTACTAAAAAATTGTTTCCAAACAATGGGTATTCCAGTAAATAGCTTTATGTCTACAGCTCAAAAACAAGCTGTCTGGTTTCATTTTTGTAAATTCGAGCTGCCCAATTATATTATTGAAACCCTAAAACCCAATGGAATTAACTTTTCTTGTAAAGATGCTATTGACAGAGGGGCTGTATCGTCTGCTTATTATAATCTTATGAAATCCATAGAGCTCAAACCGAATTTAAGTCAAGAAGAATTCGACAGAGCACTCCATTCGGCAGCAGCTAATGCCAGAGGTCGCGGCATGAATTTTCATCGTGAGATCATTTGGAATGCCCTTGATGCTTATGTTAATAACAATTACACCAAGATTTATAATAACAAAAGTCTCTTTTGGCTCATTAACTGGCGTGATATGAATTGTCCACACGAACGAGTAGCCTCTCTTATTCCCATCCGCCTCAAGCAAACACGTGCGCAAATTAAAGCTCTCAAAAACAAACCCGTGGAACAATTAGCTCTTAAAATAATGGACAATATCGAACAACAAGTTAACCTCAGTGGCAAACGTGTTTTATTAGATATTATCTCAAAAACCGCTGATTTATTAAAAAATCCCAGCGAAGCCGCAAAGATAAATTACACAAATCTTGCAAAAACGCTACCTATTGAATACCCAAGCCTGCATATTTTAGCAGGCTTAATGAAAGCATTTATAGGCGTTATTTTCTATCCGCTTACTTTTGGCTATTCAAAACCGCTAATCCATGAAGGACTGGCAACACTTCGATCGGGTTTTTTTGCTGAACACAAACAGAAGTTACATGATGATATGCTACTTCTAGCACCCCCACAGACTGTACCCTAGGTTGGGCTAAGGTCACTGAATTGCCACACTCGCAAAGACGGCTTAATTACCTTAACAACGAACTATCGGAAGATCCTGCCACTGAGTAGTATAAGAAGGCGAGCGCAGCTGTGTTCTCATTGCCCAAGGCTTTACGGTACCTTCCGCGGCCAAATATAAGGTATGGCGTCCGTATTTATAATTCACCGCCTCCAATAAAGACATAAACCGCTCGGCATGTGCCAATTGCTCTTCCGATGCTTGATGAAACAAATCCATTTGTAAGCCTTGCTTGGATCGCAAATCACTTAAATGAACTCCGACTTTTTGATATTGAAAACCCGAACGATATATTTTTCGTAAACACCATTTAGCACAACGCGTTAAATAACGGAGATCATCATTGGGCTGGATTAATTTAAAACCCAAGGAATTTTGATATTGCGGTAAATCCAATCTGAAGCGATTTGTCTGAACAAATATCGATAGATAACCGGCAACTAAACTCTGCTCACGTAGTTTTTCACTCGCACGCGCACAATGACCGCTAATAGCCTGAGCTAAAGCCGAATACTGCGTTTGCATCCTGCCAAAAGATCGTGAAGATACTATGCTTTTTCTTGGTTCTTCTACCAATAATCCGGCACAAGGAATACCGCGCAACTCCAACACGGTGCGCTGCAATACCACATTAAAGCTGTCTTTAATTCTGCGCAGATCAACATCAGCTAAATCCTGAACCGTATGAATCCCCTGCTGCAATAAGTGTTTTGCATACTGACGCCCTACTCCCCAAACCTCACCCACGGCAATTTTTGCCAACCAAAACCTTTGCTGATCGATATTAAATACCGGAATTTTTAACTCTCTTTTAGCAATATAGTTGGCTAATTTTGCCAAAGTTTTACTAGGGCCAATACCAATAGATACCGGTATACCTGTGTAACGTAGAATTTTTTGCTGTAATTGCCGACAAAATTCCTCCTGCTCTTGTTTGGGTAGTGTATGCAGGTCAAGAAAAGCTTCATCTATGGAGTACACCTCTACCTCTGGCCAACTGTCCTCTATCACCGACATTACTCGATGCGATATATCACCATAAAGACTGTAATTCGAGGAAAACACATGTACTTTATGCTGCTGACATAAAGCTTTTACCTCAAAATAAGGCGCGCCCATTTTGACGCCTATAGCCTTCACCTCATTGGAGCGCGCAATCACGCAACCATCATTATTAGACAATACTAATACGGGCTTATCTCGTAACGCAGGTTGAAACAAGCGTTCACAAGAGGCATAAAAATTATTACAATCAACAATGGCATACATTATGAAGCCACGTGAATAACATGAGTTACCACTCCCCAAACTACTATTTCATATTCCTCCGTAATATCAATTGCAGGATAATTAGGGTTTTCAGCCAGTAATTGAAATTGTCCCTGCTGGCGTCGCAAACGCTTGACGGTAAGTTCGCCATTTAATGCCGCGATAATAATTTTGCCATCCACAGCTTCTAAACTGCGATCAACTACTAAAATATCACCTGATTGAATCCCCGCATTAATCATAGAGTCACCTGAGGCTTTAACTAGAAAAGTAGCTGCCGGATGCTTAATTAAATACTCATTCAAGTCCAGCATAGTCTCAATATAATCATCTGCTGGTGAAGGAAATCCAGCACGTACGGTGCCACCGTACAAAGGAACTTTATAAGATGCACCCCCAGTACCAATATAACCCATGACTTCCGTTACACGCGATGCCGGCAAGCGTACCAACTTGGTTTCTTCGCCATATTTCCCCTGCCCCTTTGGACGCCCAGCCCCTTTACGCGCTCCCCCATGAGACATAGCTTCTCCAACTTGAATAATGTAACTTAATTCAAGTTTAGTACTTAATGAAGATACTGTAAAGCCGTTTCGTGATACTATGAAACAAATCACTTTATCTTTTTTGCTATGAGCCACAATCACTGTCACGATGAAACCCATACCATACGCTCTTTTAATGCAGCATTTGCCATTGCAGTGTTTGTCAATCTTAGTTTTACCCTTTTAGAATTTGCTTATGGCTATACTGCCAATTCAGTGGGCTTATTAGGTGATGCGGCTCATAATTTTGGCGATACTTTTGGTTTACTACTGTCTTGGGGCGCCAATTGGCTTTTATTAAAACCGGCTGGAGAACGCTACACTTATGGCTACCGACGCACCAGCATTCTGGCAGCCATTATCAATGCCCTATTACTAGTAGCAAGCTCGGCTCTCATTGGCTATGAGGCTATCTATCATTTAATGCATGGTTCACAAGTCAATGAATTTATTATCATTATCGTGGCTTTTATTGGCATTTTTATCAATGGTGGTACCGCTTTGTTATTTATAAAAGGCTCTCATGATGACTTGAATATTAAAGGCGCTTTTTTGCATCTACTTTCTGATGCTTTAATATCCGCAGGAGTGGTCGTTGCAGGAATAGCTATCTATTTCACAGGATATAACTGGATAGACCCAGTCTCAGGTTTACTTATTATTACCGTAATATTATGGGGGACCTGGGGGCTTTTACGCGATTCTGTTGGTCTCTTACTTGATGCCACACCCACCAATATAGATCATAGAGGGATCAGTGACTATTTGAGTAACTTACCCAATGTGGTAGCAATCCACGATTTGCATATTTGGAGTTTAAGCACTCGAGAAATCGCCTTAACCGCCCACATAGTCATGCCTCAAGCCCATATAAGCAGCGTCGACTATAAAACCATCAACACGACCTTAAAAGATACCTTTCTGGTGAATCATGCTACCATCCAAGTAGAAATTGAAAACAGCGACTATATCTGTATTCGTAGCGAAAAATGTTAGATAATACTGTATAAATTATAGACATATAGTGCGGCTTCATTTATAATATCTTCCTGCTATAAG
>JBAZRP010000040.1:18918-24671 GCA_041662885.1 Legionella sp. | reverse complement strand
ATAATGTTCGCAAACGCTATTTGATCATAAATCTTCATGCACATCAAAAAAATTATTACCTATTTTTCAAAAAATTATGGTCACATTTTGTGACCATCTCTCAGGGACAAGCCGCGGGACGTAGGCCTGAAGGATCTTCAGGACGTAGGCCCTGAAAAAATGAATTGTAAACACGCCCTAAAACTCGATTATTTTAATTGTGGGTTATTGTTAATCACATTATTATTGTTAGACTTTGAAGATTCCTCAAAAAAAGTATTTCTCGCACCCTGATGTACACTTTTCTGGGGTTGTTGCATATAATTATTAATATCTTGTGCTATCTTCGGGTGAAAGTTAATTGGGTGTCCATAAGTAAAGTAGTTAGTAATATCTTTCTCAGAAAACATCTGCAACCTATCTTGATTAGACTCCATAAATAAAGCTATTAAACGTGTAAACGATTTCTCAGGAAAGACGTCTTCTAGTTTCTTGCAGTTTGGTGCATCTTCCAGTACTAATGTATGGATATGCTCGATTAAATTTTCTTTTTCATCTTGATTCATCGCATCATAACGATGATTTATAAAATCATTGATAGTAAATACAATAGTTCTTTTGTTTATTCTAGGAAATTTTACGTTTAAACAGACAACTTCTAAAGCCATTAAAGATCGTATAAATTGCCCTTGATTGCAAGAATGATGTTCTATTTGATCTTTCATTTCTGCTGCAAAAATTTTGATGGCTTCATCCTTATCCGCAAAAATATCGCTAGTCGATTCGGGCCTTGCAAAATAACCCACTAAACCAATAATATAGAGTGATTTTTTAGCGTCTTGCTTCTCAATAGTCTCCATTCGGGTAGATGGGGTCATGTTTGATTTTCGAGCGAGTGAATTGACGTACTCGCTTATCTTTTTTATTTGGTTTAAAGGCTCAATAGCTTTTAAAAGATCAGGATTGTCAGGCATGGTACCAATACCTGTAAAAGCAGGGAAAGCTTGTTTTAACAGATTTATATCTGAAATCGATTCAATGCCTTTCATATATTCTTTTAATGATTCATTTTTTAAATGGTCAGATACGAACTTAAGGCCGATTTTCAATTTTTGCTGGGTTTCAGTATCCTGTTCATTACCTATTAATGCCATCCAATCTTTGTAAATTTTGTCAGCATAATCATGATTTGCAGCAGCATGGATAGCCTGAGGATCTTTAGATGGATCAACATTAAATTTAATCAAATACGCGGTTTTAATCTCTTCGTATTCTTTCTCTTGACCCGTTATTTTGGCTAAATGAATGCATTTATTATCCAGTTCTTCAATAAATGCAATTGCTTTTTTATTGAATTTGGATCTAAGGCTTTCATTTAAAGTCAAGGGGGTTAAATTGTTTAAAAAAGACTTTGGTAATTTATAATTTGAATTATTAGCTATTAAATCCATTATAAAATTTATATCACGAATCACTAAGTCAATCTGGGAGTTTGTAGATAATTGAGCTAATAATAGGCTTAGAATGTCATTAGTATCGGAAAGATAACGTACCCAATCCTTACATTCCTTGTCTAGCTGATCAAGGATTATGTATTTGATAGAATAAGCTAAATTATTATATTTACCAAGTAACTTCACAATAAATTTAGGAACAAAATCATGGGTAGTATCGATCGTTTTTAAAACTGTAAAAGTACCTGTTATAAGGTCACGGACTTGACTGGGCTGTGTACCGGAATTTGTTTGAATCTTCCATGAATGCTGAATGAATTCAGCCATCGATTTAATTATGGCAGAATTTGGTTTATTAAACAGCTCGGCTTTCACCTCAGTAGGTGCTTGAGAAAGTAGTGTACTACAGAAAACCACCATATCATTAAGGTATGAAGTTCTAGCTATTCTTTCCGGGGCATATGTAGCCAGGTATTCTTCAGGAATCGTACTGTATTTTTTGCAAAGCTCTCTGATTTCCTTAGTTGAAAGGTCTTTATATATATGTATGACCATCTCTTTGAATAGCTCGTTGTTATATGATTCCTTGAGAACCAGTACTGATAATTGAAAGTACAAAATAAGTTTAGCTAGTTGCAAGGGGCTTATATTTTTTGCCTTAAAATAATCGAACAGTGTTCTCATATTAGTGATAGATGATTCGAGTTCTCTTCCAGTGTCTTTTGAACCTAGTGAAATAATAGGTAGAAGCAGATTATAGAACAATTCCAGTTCAAAATTTAACTTAGGCTTTAACTTCCTAAATTTGGGAGTATCTAATAAAAAATCGTAGGAAAAGCTACGTGCGAATCTGTCCCCAAAGACAGAATCTAATTTTAATTCCCTTATCGCGTTAGCATCCGCTAATGAACCGGCAGATGTTATTAAATACAGTTTTTTTTCAAGAAATTGAGAACTCTTATTGACCTCAAACATAAGTCGCGCTTCTGCTTCATTATAGAGACAATATTCATTAAGAACTGGAAGTTTTATACCAGGTAACCCAAGTCTTGCTTGTAACTTAACATACAGCTCTTTGCTTACAGCGGCATTTTTCACAAAAAGCACATTTGCCATTTCCAGGTCAGAAAATTTCAAAAAAGCTGCGTAAGCTTCAGTTGAAAAAATAGTCTCATACAGCTCTTCAAGCTGTGTAAATTTGGAGGTTTGTGTTGTTATAGAATTGTTCGATATATAGCTATTGTCAAAAAGTTTAGTATTGAACTCCTCTTGAGAATATGGGCGGAAGCCTGCATTCCAGAAGGTTAAAATGTGTTCATAATGGAAGCCTTGTAATAAGAGGTCCATAAATGATTTTTTAACACTTGAATCAGAGGTGTACTTTTTGAGTAAATCAATGCCCGTAGTGGGAAAATGTTTATTAATAAATTCTAGTAGATTTTTGCTTTCTGGCGCACTTGACGCTAGCAACTGTAATACAAGTTTCAAAAGGAATTCGTCTATAATCCATTGCTTTAATAATGGTCTGGCTGATATTTTGTCATACTGCGTATAATAAGTGGCAATTAGCAGTATCAAATTTTCAGCTTGCATTCTTTTTGTTGGCGAACCCGCGTAATGCGCTTTTAAATCAGTTATTTTTGATTCAACTTGATCTAAAAACCAGCCAAAAACCAGCTCTTCATACTCTTTCTGCTTGGATGGGTTTTTTTGGTGTATTACTAATACCTCCTGAAATGCAAGTAAAATATGAGCCTGGGTTTCAGCATACTGATGTATTTTTTCCATTTCAGTTTTGAATGTATCAAAACTCAGGATGCCATTGGCAAAGGATTTAATAATTGGGATAACCAGGGCTTTCAGAGGCAGAAGTTTTACCTTGCTTATCGTGTCGACTTGGTTGTTGCTGCTTGCGTCTTCAACAGTTTCATCTATTTTTAACTTTTTATTCCTTTTTTCTTGCATAATGATTGCCGCCATGAGTAATATTTATACTGACTACGTGTTGCATGATTTCATAGTCAGCACCAGGGGTGCTTATAGAGCTATCACATACATGTGGTTTTTATTAAAGCACGATGCGTGGATTATGCTCCAGTCTTGCTAAAAAAACAACACTTATGCGGCAATCAAGATTAAGGATGTATGTTTGAAGTGGCAAGGAGGATGCTGGGCTTGGCAGCCTAAGGTATCCCCACCTTTTTGAACCCAATCGAAGCTCCCTTCTCCCCTCGGGGTGCCCGTAGGGCGGATGAGGGCTTAGCAAAGTGGCATTGACAAAACAAATTTCATTACCGTCACCACCCTCATCCGCCTCTTCGGGGCACCTTCTCCCGCATGCGGGAGAAGGGAGCTTCGATTGGGTTCAAAAAGGTGGGGATACCTCTGGCTTGGCAGCCCAGCCTGCTTCTGTTTTGGCTAAACTATTTCTGGTTTTACGAAACAGGCCAGAGACTACTGCTTGATTTTTATAGACGACTAACAATTCTATTAGTCGATGCAACAGTTTCTTCCCATGCTGCTATTGCTGCTGCCTCTGTTTCAAGTATTTCATTAAGTCCAGTGACCTCACCAAAAGTTATATGAGGAGTAACAGGGAATTTATTTTGGTTCCAGACTTCAAAGGTAGGATCTTTACAAACCTTACGACCAATGTCTAATATTTTAGCTTTTATAGCTGCAGGCAGTGCTATGTCAAGAACACAGTCACGATTTTGGCCAAAAGAAGGTATCGTTCCAGGAGCGTGCTCAGCGAGTTTTACTGCAGCGCTTGATTTTATTAGAGTATAATGCTTTACGCTTGTAGAAATAAATTCAAATGCTTGATCGTCAGGAACTTCAAATGTAATTAAGTCCTTATTGTAATCTTCTACTAACGCTTTTGCACGAGCAACTTTGCTCATATCAACTTGTTGCGATAGTTCACGATTATATCGAAAATCAGGAGTGTGGACTACAGTTGCATGAGGTACATCTTTAGTGCCTGGTGGCAATTTGGCATTCACTATTTTTATTTCTTTGTTACCAACTTTCATTACTGGGATTGAATTTTTAAGCAAGTTAAATACACTTTGAGTCGTGGTAACAGTTTGACCATTTATACCAACAATTTCGAATCCTAAAAAATAATCTGTTGCAACTTTTATTGCTCCTGGAGCATTAAATTGACGACCGGCTAATTCTTGTAAAACCAACTTTGCTATAAAATTCATTAATTAAATCCTATTCTAAAACATAAATTAGCCGGAAGTTTTCATCCAACCAGCTCACCTACAATCCTTCACTGCGTTCAGGATGACGGACTAAGCACTAGAGCCCGTCATCCCGAGTGCAACGAGGGATCTCCGAAAGTGGCACTGGGCCAGTTTCAGGAGATCAACTATGTCCAGTATTCATTCATGACACAGCCAATTCTGGTCACAACAATATCACTAATTTCAAAATAGGTACACTATCTTTTGCAGAAATTACAAGAGGACGGACTGAGCTTCCTTAGTTTATACCCAATTGGTTTTCATCAGATATGATTATGGTTCCATGATTGGCATTAGTACTTCCGTAGAAGGTAATACCGTTTACTTGTGTATATCTGTGTGATTTTTCTACATCTTGATTCTTTATATCGAGAAAATTTTTTGTTTCTTCAGTAGTCTTTTCCTCTAAACAGCTAATTAATGAAAGATAAGTTGAACCCAAAGCAAATAAAACCCTAAGTCCTATAGAGTAATCCCCAATGTCGGTATAGGTTGCGCATGCAGAATATATGGTATAAAGAATTAAGCTCGACCGGTCTGCAACTGTTGCCAAGGTGTTTTTTTCTTGCGTATTAGCCGCATTTAATTTTTTCGTGATTTGAGACATTGAATGTGCTAAAACTCGCCCTTGTTGCATTGCAAAAGGTGCTTCTCCTAAAAAACCAATAAAAGCAATTGTATAACTCAATATCGTCATAGTGATTGAGGCGGATTCATCAACACTTTTAATAAGACCTAAAGCACCCAAGGTCATAGCACATCCTAATCCAAACAGTGCAGGTATAACGAATAAAGATTCTATAATAATACGTGATTTTATCGACCCCAAAGAATTAAAAAGATTGTTTTTGCGTAAATTTCGTATCCATGCATTACAGAAAACACCGCCATTAGCTAAAGTATTTGAACCAATAATGAATATTCCAGCTGCTATTTTTGATCCTATACTTGAAAACTCGACTATATGCGAACAGCCCAAATAAGCTAAACCACCATAGGTAAGACCCGCCATGAAGGATAATATTATGCTAAAGTATTCTGTTGGCGTGAGCTCCGGATTCCCGTT
>JBAZRP010000040.1:0-18908 GCA_041662885.1 Legionella sp. | reverse complement strand
TATCATCTTTCTTTCATTTTTGTTTGTGAGTAATTTTAGTCCTTGTGGTGCAGCATTTTTCACTATATTCCATATTCTATAGGTGGTGTTTAAACCTATAATACTTGCAATAGTATAAGTTACACCCTGAAACCATACCGGCGAATAATCAAACTGAAAGGCAAATGCTTTAATAAAACCAAATGAAGAAATCCCTAGAGAAACTGAAGTTAGCACAGAAGCAACCGTTCCCGTATTTATTTTAGCAAAAAAATCACTCATATTGATTTGTGGTAAATAATTGGAAAAAAAAGCCATTTTTAAAATCTCTATTGTTCAACTCTAGTAGAGGAAAAACCAGATTCCGCTACTAGGGACTGTTGATAATTCATAATGTCACATCCCTACGTGCTGTGGCAATTGTCAACACATCCTTGTGAAATTTTATTGTATTATATAAGTTTAATGCCAGCTTGCTCGATGTTTTCAAGCAATTTTCCTTGTTCAAGTACTTTAGCAATTTTATAAATATCATCACTCATATAGCGATCTTCGTCTAAAGTTGGCACAAAGCTTCTAACAGTGTTATAGGCAATCTGTGCAGCCCCGCTCAATTTTTCGTAATGACCAGCAATATCAATTGCTTGCGCCGCAGCGAGTAACTCTACCGCTAGGATATAATAATTATTTTGTAATATACGCATTGCATTACGTGCAGCTATCAATCCCATACTGACTACATCTTGATTATCCCCATTGGAAGGAACGCTTTGTATGCTTGCTGGAGAGCAAATGGTTCTGTTTTCAGCTATTAGAGCTGTAGCTGGGTATTGTGCGCCAGCAAAACCGCAATTTAAACCGGGATCTTTTTTAACTAAAAATTCCGGTAAACCATTATTCAAATGCCGATTGAGTAAGCGATTGGTTCGTCTTTCAGAAACAATACCAAGTTGTGTCAGTGCAATTGCAGTGAAGTCCATTACAAAAGCAATTGGCTGTCCATGAAAATTACCACCATGGAAAATTTCTTTATCTTCAAAAAACAGAGGATTATCATTTGATGAATTAATCTCGGTATTTAAAACGCGATCGGCATGATATAAAGTCTCTCTGATTGCTCCAACAATTTGAGGAACACATCGTAAGGTATACGCTTTTTGCAAATACACATTTGTTGCGCTTACCTGTGATGTTTTTTGGGCTGCCAAGTTGTCTCTAATTGTTCTGTGACTTTCAATTAACTTGCTACCTTGCAGCAAAGTTCTCAAATTTTTGGCGCAGTCTATCTGTCCTGAATGAGGACGAGCAAGATCATGTCCCTCAGATTGAAAGGGACTGTCTGATGCTTTTTGGTTTTCCAAAACTAAAGCCGTTATAATTTCAGCCTGCTTTACCTGCTCAAACGATTTAGTTAAAAGTATAGCACCGAGCCCAGTCATCGCGGAGGTGCCATTTATCATTGCCAAACCTTCTTTAAATTTTAATTGCAAAGCTTGAATGTGGTGTTGCTCTAAAATCTTTTGCGTTTCAGTAGGTTGTTCATTTTCATCGAATACATAGCCTTCACCTATGAGAGTCGCTGCCATATGAGAAAGAGGCCCTAGATCACCGCTTGCGCCTAATGAACCTATCTTTGGGATAACAGGGATGATGTCTTTATTAAGATAGAGTACCAATTGATCAACTAATTTTTCTGAAACAGCTGAATATCCTTTACAAAAAGCATTAATTCTTGCGGCAAGCATCGCTCTGGCTTCAGCTTTTGAAAAATAATCACCTACTCCTGCACAATGACTACGTATTAAATTAGTTTGGAGTTCAGTTTCTTTTTCTTTGTCAACTAATACATATACCATCTCTCCATAGCCTGTAGTAACTCCATAGATAGGTATATTTTGTTCAACAATGGCTTCAAATTGTGCGCGTGATTTTTTAATTTTCTCACGTGTTTCTGAACTGATTTCACACAAATGATTATGAAATGCAATATCAAATATTTCTCTCCTAGTAAGTTCAGTACCAGTAAAAGCTATAGTAGGCGTCTCACATATATCAAGTACAGCAGTATTCATAAATAACTCCAGACATTTCAAATCGACGATGCTAGCAAAGTTGGATTTTATTAAATACCGTAAATACTACGTGTTTTTGTACTACTAAATTAGAGTGAAGCGTACCGTTTTGATTAATGTACAGTTGGGCCACAGCACGTAGATGATCGGTGAATTGTCAAGAACACTAATAATGGTCTTTTATTCGCCTACATGCTAATATAAAGATCTTATAAATTTTATTGGTGACTAATTATGGAACATACAAACCCGAATCTCTCAACTGAATTACTACAAAACAACAGCATTGACCTAAATTGTTTCGATATGTGGATGGATGGAATTAAAGCTACTAAATTATGCATGGATCCTGTCTCTGACTGCTTCGGCTCAGCATTAGGTGTAGTATGTTGTGTGGCTGTGGGTATTGCTAATGCTGCAGAAGATAGTAAACGACCGGCTACTCGATATGATGTTATTCATGCTAACCAAATTCGCAGAAATGAAGCCGCTGAGGGAAATTGTGCGTATGGATTAGGGCTATGTATAGGTGATGCCTTTGTAGATACAATTTCTGTAAGCGTTGGTATTGTAGCAGGCGGCATACGTGCTGCATTTTTTTCATGCACCGGCAATAATAGCAGCGATAATTCTGTATTTGGTTATCCTAGAGAAGAGTTAGAGCAAGTTAATCCTATTGATTCATGCACCCAACCCAAATGCATGATTTAGACAACACAATGTTGGACCTTGGTCCAACATCTGCTGTCTTTTATTGATAGGGTAAAATAATATTCGATTAATCGATATTAGAATTTAAAGGGCGAGTTTTGCACGAAAACTTGCCCTCCCCTAATCAATTCAAACCATGTCTATATTCACTAGCACTGACCTGCTTCAGTTTTGGCTAAACTACTTCTGGTTTTACGAAACAGGCCAGAGATTACTGCTTGATTTTTATAGACTATTAACAGTTTGCTCAGTCGTTACAACATTATTCTGCTTTGCTGCTATTGCTGCTGCCTCTGCTTCAAGTTTTGCATTAACTCCATTGGCTTCACCAACAGTTATATGGTAACCAACGGGGAATTTATTTTGGTTCCAGACTTCATAGGTAGGATCTTTACAAACCTTACGACCGATTTCTAACACTTTAGCTTTTATAGCTTCAGGTAATGCTATCTCAAGAACACCGTCACGATCTCGGCCAAGAAAAGGTTTCGTTCCAGGGGCGTATTCAGCGAGTTTTACAGCAGCGCTTGAGTTTATTAGAGTATAATGCTCTACGCTTGTAGAAATAAATTCAAATGCTTTATCGTCAGGAACTTCAAATGTAATTAATTCATCTTTGTAATCTTCTACTATCGCTTTTGCACGAGCAACTTTGTCCATATCAACTTCTTGAGATAGTTCACGATTATATCGAAAATCGGGAGTGTGGAATACAGTTGCATGAGGTACATCTTTAGTGCCTGGTGGCAATTTGGCATTCTCTATTTTTATTTCTTCGTTACCAACCTTCACTGATGGGAATGACTTTTTAAGCAAGTTAAATGCACTTTGAGTCGTGGTAACAGTTTCATCATTTATAGTAAGAATTTCGAATCCTAAAAAAAAATCTGTTACAACTTTTATTGCTCCGGGAACATTAAATTGACGACCGGGTAATTCTTGTAAAACCAACTTTGCTGTAAATTTCATTAATTAAATCCTATTATAAAACATAAATTAGCCGGAAGTTTTTCTCCAACCAGCTCACCTACGAATCGACTATTTCCAGTGTTCATTCATGACACAGCCAATTCAGGGCACGATAATATCACTAATTTCAAAATAAATACCCTATCTTTTGCAGAAATAGCAGCTAAATAGCCTTCAATACTTCGTGGTTACAATCAGTGCTTGCATGTGATCTAGCCAAAAAATGGACCACGGTAATTTAATCAATTCTACTATTTCTATTAGACAACATTAAATATAGATGAGAAACTAGCCAGTATTATTAATTATAAGGATATGATAATGATGAAAATAAGGTGCGCTGTATGTTTGATGTTATTAACCAGCATAGTAGGGGCTAATACTCTTGAAAATAATGAGCACAGTCTAGCTAATCGTAAGTTAATGACTGCGCGAGACATTAATGCTAATTCTTTATCAAATATAACTCTTCAGAATAAATTGGGAACTCCTGTTACTGTCTACGCTTTATATGTTCCACAACTTAGTTATACAAGTACTGATTGTAATTTTGCAACCGTTCTATATACATCTACAAATGCTGGTGGAGCATTTTTGATGCCTGTGACAATAAAAGCGAATCAAAAAATCCCTATAGGTCAAAACTTCTTATATAATATGCTTTATACCGCTATTTATTATAATAATCAGCAAGCCCTCAGCCCATCTCCTTGTACTCTTCCAGGATGTACATGGGGCATTACAGATACAACGGTTTATAATTGGTGTATTTATCTAGGAGCCTTGTCTCCAGCTGGAGGCAATACAGCGACTACTAGTTCAGTTCCACCCTACGGACAAGCAGTGAATGGTGCTGGATATAATTATGATTTAGTAACTCAGTATAGTTATATTGGTCCAATTACGTGTAGCGACCCAAACTTAACCTGTTCTGTTACCCGTGCACAAAACGTAGCATTTCCAAATTGAAGTTTGAGCAATTTTTTTGGTTAAGGATTTTTAACAAAAATGCTAATAAAATAAGGATGCCAATATGAAAAGATGTATATTTCTTCTATTTTTAATAATTTATTTACCTTGCAACGCCTCGGAAACAGGCTCATTGAAACAAGATCCAAATGCTTTGAACTTAATGACGGCATTTGATTTATCTAATAAGATGGCATCGTCTAATTTGAACTTAACAAATAAGTCAGGGCAAGCGGTCACGGTATATGGCGTTTATCTATATGCTGTTGCCTGGATTAATCCCGGTGAAAGCTGTACCGATGACGTAATTACGGGAGGAAATTCGAATTTCGGGCAATATATGGCGGGAACAATAGTTTCTCCCATCTCATTTGCGGAAGATCAATCTGTCCCAATTGGTCAAAATTATTTATATAACATGCTGTACACCTGGATATATTTCGGATCCTTTAATGGCTTTGGCTTTTCTTGTGCACTTCCTGGATGCAGCTGGCCTGGTGATACTGGACCCTACAATTGGTGTTTTAAATTAGGATCCGAATCGCCTAAAGCACTTTATACATTCTCACCTTTTCTCGCAAACGTTACTCCATTTTCATGGCCTACGGATTCTATCTTTGACAATTACGCGTATGATTTAAATCCAAATGTAAACAATTACAACTGGCTTGGGCCTTTTACTTGCGATGATAAAACTGTAACCTGCGCTGCCGCAACACCACAGTTTCAAGCATTTCAACCATGAGGGTTTGATTAAGAGTTATCCACGGCTATAATAATGTGGATAACTCGTTTTGCTTGTATGAATTCAATTCTGATGGTTCTACACTGTTTTGAATTTGTAATTCAAGCCTACTTTAAAAAGATTCACATATAAACTAGCCGAGGTGTTAAATGGATTTACTAACGCATGACTATCAATACCGAATCCTTGTGTAGAATTATAAATAGAGCTATTGACGTCAATGGTTCCAAACTGCATGTATAAATACTCACTATTGACGGTAAGATTGTCAGTAATTGGCAATTCAAAGCCAGCACCTAATGCCCACCCCGTTTGATTGCCCTTATTTTTGCTTCCGCCTACACCTAAAAGTGTATTTGTATCAGTCAGGTTATTTTTTATAGAAAGATTAGTCAAAGCCAATCCTCCAGTCATATAGAGAAGAACAGGTTTTGATAATGATGATATGGCATATCCTAAACGCGCGCGCGCGGTATAAGCCCAGCTAGTAGTTACAGATGTTTCTAACGAATAATTCCCCGAATGATCAGGATAAGCAACATTATTTGCATCATTAACAGCGTTTAAATTCAGAGCACCGTAATCCATTACTAATCCCAAAATATATTGTTCACATATAAAAAAATTATCGCTAAATTGAATGCCGCCAATAAACGCATTAGAACTAATTGTGCCTGATCCTGATTGATTGACAGAATTTATAGTTGCTAAAGAATTGTAATAAGCGGTGTTAGTGACCGAACCAACATTAGTGCTTTTTTTTGCCGTCCCCCATGCTCCTCCAATATATGCACCAACCGACGGGCCAGACCAATCGTAGCGCGCAAGCACACCGTCTTTATCAACTGAGAGTTGTTGAGCATTTGCTATGGAATTGGTAGAAAATACTCCACATAATAACAAGGCCACTAGAGGAGAGCTTAAATGTTTAATAGCAATGTAATGTTTTAGTCGTTCCATACTGTTATCAATCCTTGAAAATAGTTCTTTAACAAGGTATCACTTATTTTTTAGACAGTAAATATTTCTGGTACTATCGAAATTTTTTCCAGATGAAAAACAGTGAAATTGAAGTGCTAGTTATGTGCTAAAGGGATCGGACCAAAATATTAACGTAATAAACAAATAGTTAAGAGTATGCGGTTAATTAACCGCATACCACTTGTCAGAAGAGGATACTCGTTCTTAAACTCATCAATCGTTCGATACCCTAAAAGATTCAGTGTGGCAACGATGTGCAATATGAAACACTTGGTAAGGTGCATATACCCTGCTTACACAAGGCATGTTATTCCTTTCATTTGGACTTGGAAGTCAATTTTTATCAAAAGGATTCAAGATAACAACGTTCGCTTTACCGATACGATGGCATTTATGCCCTAAAAATCGGTTTTAAGAGCATAAATAAGGTGATTTTGTTATTTAACTTATTAAGAACCTGGTAAAGGTTTAATAGTGATAACGACACTGTACGATATATAATGCATTCTCAGCAACTTTGTAAACTATCCTATGTTCTCTATCTATTCTTCGGGACCAATAGCCAGACCAATTATGTTTCAAGGGCTCAGGATCGCCGATTCCTTCGTAGGGATGGCGCAGAATGTCCTTAATCAATAGATTAATTCTTTTGAGTGTATTTTTATCTGTAGCTTGCCAGTAAAGATAATCTTCCCAAGCATGTTCAGCCCAGGAAAGTATCATTCTTCAATAATTCCATGCTGCTGGCATGTTCCAGCCTCTACCTCGGCTATTGATTGACTCAATCGCTCTGCATTTTTGGGGCTGGACATTAAATGTGCGGTTTCTTCATAGGAATTAAAGTCCTCTAAGGACATAACAACTGCCGGTTTTCCATTTTGCCGGGTAATCAAAATAGAAACATGATCTTCATTTACTTTATCTAATATACTGGCTAAATTATTTCTTAAAGATGAATAGCTGACAACGTCCATTATAGACTCCCAAAGGCCCCGTACGTACTTATAATTGTACATGATCTTATTATTGTACGCAAGTTTTTTGGTGCATTTATCTTTTCATATTAATCGTTTAAATTAGGGTGTGTTTAATTCATTTTTTCAGGCAAATTTTGACAAGGACTACTAATTTTTATACTAAGACCATTGGTATATATCTTAATTCATATGGGTGAAATTGCATGATTATTTATGAACAAATAGAGCTACTCTTAATAATTCCTTAAGGTATAGTCGATAATATTAGCAATTTTGCAATAACCCCAAGATTTCAGTTCAATATTTAGACATACCGGATTAAGTCAAGTCACAAAGCGCCTTGGAAAGGCTTATTACAAGAGCTTTAACTATGAAACGAACATACAATGACACTATACATATCCCAGAGGATTTTAATAATCATTCTGTAGATACTAATAGGGGTGATTCATTAATTCAGCAGATGAATCAACAAGAGTTCATACAACCACAAGCTCAACATACAAGCCAGCCGGTAACAAATCAGTCCTATGTTTCTAATAATTATAATGAAAACCTAAAGTTAACTGAGGAATTCAATATACTTAAAACCAGTTTGAATCCTTCCAATCCCCTTGATGATCTATTTGACCCCAATCTTATCAATGCTACTGATTACATGCCAAATGACGAAAGACCAGAAACCCCCTACTGGCTGAAAGTTCTTCGATCGCAAGAAGAAATGGTGCCAGAGATAGAACCGCAAGATCCAACCCTTGAGCAACTTGTAACTGCTCCGCCCACTACTATGAATTTACATAATACAGAAGTAGATGATTCTATAGATGAACCCCATAATGGTTCTGCAAATTTAGAGCTAATTGCGGCTGTAAAAAATAAAAACTACCACTTGCTAAACTTATTGATTGAGTCTGGTGTCAACCCTATCACTCAGAGCACAAACAACGCACTTCAAGTTGCTATCATAGAGAATGATTATCAAGCTACCCAGATTTTGCTTAAACATTTTCCTTGTTTAATCAACATGACCTCAACGAAAGGTAGAAGAACACCATTAGAAATTGCATGTGCCAACATATCAAAACGCAATCCAGACCTGAGTTTTGTAGAACTATTGATTGAAAATGGTGCTGATGTAAATACAAAAATCAGCAGACGTGTTCGTAACAGCATATTACATAATGCTGTTGAAGATAGGAACCCAGAACTAATACAACTATTACTTAAACACAAAGCCAACATAAATGCACAAAATCTACTTGGCCAAACACCGTTACATATTGCTGCAACTTTATCAGCTCGCTTTGTACGAATGCCTTATGAACGGATTATGCGCTATTTAATACACACTCAAGACACTAAGTTAGCTATTAAGGATAATCAGGGTAATACCTGCTTGCATTTAGCTACCTGTAACTACGGCATCGATCAATTTATCCAAGCTGGAGCGAACATAAATGCAGTAAATAATAGTGGCGAGACACCGCTGCATTACTACGCGAGAAATGAGACGGTAAATACACAAACTATATATACCTTTTTTCAGCGTCACGAACATCGTATTGACGTTAGCATAACAAGTGCAATTGGAATAACTCCGCTACATATTGCCGCCAAATATGGTATTCTTTCAACAATTAATTATTTCATCAAGAAAAACGCCAATATTTTTGCTGCCGATCACAATAATCAATTACCCTTGCATATTGCATGTATGCAAAATAATCTACAAAGTAGTTTAATAATTGCAAGTTTGTCGGGTGTAAACGGATTTAATATTAATGCAAGAACCAATACCGGTTGTACGCCGTTATTACTAGCCGCATGCTATAGCAATGCAAATGCTGTCATGCGTTTAATTCAATCCAGATCCGATCTTACTGCCATCGATAATCAAGGAAATAATGTGTTGCATTATGCAGCACAAAATCCTCGTCACGAAGTTCTTGAAACGCTTTTAGCAAATATTAATCAAGCTGCTTTAGCTAACCTTACAGCTGCCCAAAATAACGAAGGATACTCCCCTATTATAATCAGCTATATAAAGAGACTCATAAACAATCAAAGGTTGTTTGAAAGATCCGGTGCGCAACTTCCTCTACGCTTACATGAGCAACAATTAAGAGGAGAGATTAATAAACCACAAAGCACTCATGAAGTATCTGTTCATGTTTCAGTTGCCAAGTCTGCGAACGCAATAATGAAACACTATAAAAACTGCGAGTTGGAAGTGGCAAGGCAAAAACTTATCTCCTGGGGTACTACTATACAAGAAATCGATCTGATACATCGGTCAGCTAAAAAAGCATTGACACGAATAAGCACTTACAATTTTACCGATATACGAGCAAATGTCACCATGCAACAACTCTTGGGATTAGTATATCTGGCAATAAATGATCTGGATTATGTGAACGATATCAATTCCAAGACTTTAGAAGAACGTTATCAGATAATTGACGAGCGTTTTAATTTATTGATTCAAGCTTTATATGAAACACAGCGTGGTTACAATTTAAATAATGTTGGAATAGACAATAATGATAAAAAAGACAACCCTATCTGTGTCCCCGGAAATTTTAATAAATTAGTAGAATCTCTGAGCGTATTTCATCCAAAAGTATGTATTAAATTCGTAACCGCTGAAACCATAAAATATAAAGTCAAACCTTTGGTTAATGACCTTTTTAAGACCTTAAACGATGACGATAAAACCCAATACTGCGGTCTTTGGACTGAGGAAGAGGGTATGCCCGATGATTTACTCGACATTCTGGCTCCCATGGTTTCTCAAAAATTGCATGAGGAATTTGATGAATTCGCCACGGAAGTTGATGGCTATAACATTCTTATGCGACAAATTATAGAAAACTTGGGATACATGACTCCTCCAGCTAACGTCATTAATTGGCCTAATGAGCTTAAGGAAAAAAATAAAGAAAACAACCGAGAAACAAATGGGTACACCTCAGGATTCTTTAAACCCCTAGAAATTGAAGCATTGGATGTGCTGAACAATAACAATGACAATGACAATGACAATGACAATGACAATGACAATGACAATGACAATGACAATGACAATGACAATGACAATAACTTAGCAATACCTGGTCTTGATTGCTAAGAAAATCTTCCTAAGCTATAGTTAAACCACTAATTAACAGGGAGTTTGAGGTGGCTATGAATGGTAAAGATATAAACGCGGGGGCTAAATGCCCGGTAATGCATGGCGGAATTACATCCACGGGCATATCGAATATGGACTGGTGGCCCAATGCCTTGAACCTCGATATATTACATCAACATGATAGCAAAACTAATCCGATGGGACATAACTTCAACTATCGTGAAGAGGTTAAAAAACTGGATGTTGAGGCGCTTAAAAAAGATATGCATGCATTGATGACCGACAGTCAGTCATGGTGGCCGGCTGATTGGGGACACTATGGCGGCTTAATGATTCGTATGTCCTGGCATGCTGCTGGTTCCTATCGTATGGCTGATGGTCGTGGTGGTGCTGGTACGGGTAACCAGCGTTTTGCCCCATTGAATTCTTGGCCTGATAATGTGAACTTGGACAAGGCGCGCCGATTACTATGGCCTATCAAAAAAAAGTATGGCAATAAGATTAGCTGGGCTGACTTAATCGTCCTGGCAGGCACCATAGCTTATGCATCAATGGGCCTTAAAACTTTTGGTTTTAGTTTCGGCCGTGAAGATATTTGGCATCCCGAAATGGATGTTTACTGGGGCTCAGAAAAAGAATGGTTGGGCGCCAAGCGGTATGATGACAAAAACCGTGAATCACTGGAAAACCCACTAGCTGCTGTGCAAATGGGTTTGATTTATGTAAACCCTGAGGGTGTGAATGGTCAACCCGATCCGCTTCAAACAGCCAAGGATGTCCGTTTAACCTTCGCGCGTATGGCTATGAACGATGAGGAAACTGTCGCTTTAACTGCTGGTGGTCATACTGTTGGTAAATGTCATGGTAATGGTGATGCACAATTATTAGGGCCTGCTCCTGAAGCAGCTGATTTGGAAGATCAAGGCCTTGGATGGATTAACAAAACTACTAGAGGCATTGGTCGTAATACGGTTTCAAGTGGTCTTGAAGGCGCATGGACGACCCACCCAACAAAGTGGGACAACGGCTATTTTTATATGCTTCTTAATCATGATTGGGAGCAGAAAAAAAGTCCGGCTGGTGCCTGCCAATGGCAACCGATTAATATTAAGCAAGAAGATAAACCGGTTGATGTTGAAGATCCTTCCATTCGTTGCAATCCCATCATGACCGACGCAGACATGGCAATGAAGATGGATCCAATTTATCGTAAAATTGCGGAGCGTTTTTATAAGGACCCTGATTATTTTGCAGAAGTTTTCGCACGAGCCTGGTTCAAACTAACCCATCGCGACATGGGACCAAAAGCACGCTACCTTGGTCCTGATGTACCGAAAGAAGATTTGATTTGGCAAGATCCAGTGCCTGTAGGAAATAAAAATTATGATGTTGCAGCTGTCAAAGCGAAGATTGCAGCCAGCACTCTGAGTATCAGTGACATGATATCTACCGCATGGGATAGCGCCAGAACTTTCCGTGGTTCAGATATGCGAGGTGGTGCAAATGGGGCACGGATTCGATTGATGCCGCAAAAAGACTGGGAAGGTAATGAGCCACAACGTCTTGCGAAAGTAGTGCAAATTCTCGAAGGTATCGCCACTGACACTGGGGCTAGTATAGCAGATGTGATTGTGCTTGCTGGTAATTTGGGTATCGAACAAGCTGCCAAGAAAGCTGGTTTTGACATCACCGTTCCTTTCACCCCCGGTCGCGGTGATGCGACTGACGAAATGACGGATGCCTTTTCTTTTGATGTACTAGAACCTCTTTATGATGCCTACCGTAATTGGCTTAAGAAGGATTACTCTGTCAGTGCCGAAGAGCTCATGCTGGATCGCACCCAATTAATGGGACTTACTGCCCCTGAGATGACCGTCCTTGTCGGAGGTATGCGCGTGTTAGGCACTAACCACGGCGGTACTAAGCATGGTGTGTTCACCCATCGTGAAGGCGCTCTGACCAATGACTTCTTTGTTAACCTGACCGATATGGCCAACACGTGGAAGCCAGCAGGCAACAATTGCTATGAAATCTGTGATCGTACAACTGGTGCTGTTAAGTGGACGGCGACCCGAGTGGATCTTGTTTTTGGCTGCAATTCAATTCTACGCGCATATGCAGAAGTGTATGCACAGGATGATAACAAAGAAAAATTCGTGCAAGACTTTGTTGCTGCCTGGGTAAAGGTTATGAATGCAGATCGTTTTGACTTGCAATAATGTCATTTTAAAATGATGCGCTCAGGGCTGGCTTTTTGCTCCGAGCGCATTGCAGCCCTGATTACGCAGCACTTCATCAAGGCTACAAAACTGTATTATACGTGTTTGTGATTTCAGTAACTTCTAACTTGACCCGAGCTATTGCTAGCAAATAATATCTGGTAATAATCATGCCATTGATCGGTTCAAGTAATCCCAATCTATTTTTTATAAACCCAATTCAGCAAGGAGCTCCATAATGGATATAAAACTTAATAACCCACAAGAGACCATTGTAACTGAAACTAAAAAAGGCCAGTTTACACAGGAAATTCGCATAGGCAAACATATTCTAACTGCCGATGAGCCCATAATAAATGGTGGGAATGATACAGGTCCATCACCTTATGATTTTTTACTTGCAGGATTGGGTGCATGTACTTCGATGACATTACGTATGTATGCAAAGCTCAAACAATTTCCTCTTGAAAATATTATTGTGACCTTAAAACATGAAAAAATTCATGTTGATGATTGTATTGGGTGTGAAAATAATAATGTTAAAATTGATCAAATTGAACGTTTGATTACGCTTGAAGGTCCTTTAAGTCCAGAGCAACGTACACGACTATTAGAAATTGCAGATAAGTGCCCAGTACATCGAACATTAACTTCAAAAATCATAATTATTACAAAACTGGTTGAGCGCTAGCGCATCGTTAGAGCAATTTAAGCAAGTCAATCTCTATCGGGAATAGCGCCTTTTCCACCAACTTAAATAGATTAAAGGTATTAAGAATAAAGTAAGTATGGATGAGGCAAATGCTCCGAAAATTAGCGAAATGGCAAGGCCACCAAACACAGGATCGGAAAGCATCACCGAAGATCCTAAAATAATAGCTAAGGCGGTTAACAAAATAGGTAGTAGTCGTACTTTTCCTGATTCCATAACAGCCAATTCAACAGGTGTTCCTAAGCGTTGGCGCTCAAGAATAAAGTCAATAAGTAACAGAGAATTACGCACAACAATCCCTGCTAATGCAATAACCCCTATCATTGAGGTTGCAGTAAATGGTTGCCCCATTAACCAATGACCTGGAAAAACACCAATAATCGTGAGAGGGATAGCACCCATTATAATTAATGGAATAAAAAATGAACGATAAAATCCCGTGAGCAGGATATAAATAAGCACAATAGCAACAATAAACGCAGAACCTAAATCACGAAATACATCCAGTGTTAGCCGCATTTCGCCCAACCAAAAGAGTTGGTTTTGTGATATATCATTGGGTTGCTCTTCCTTAAATCCAAGATTTCCAATTGTTAAATGATCCTGTTTATTCAGAGAAGACTTACCTACCATTTGAGTAACTACAGCTACTCCATATGCAGGGCTTGAGCGCAACATTTCACCGGTAACATAAACAAGCTGGTGTTGATCTCGCGTGTAAATAGGCTTTTGTAGCAGTGCTTTTTTGAAACTTGCCACTTTAGCTAAAGGAATAAGCTGACTTTGTTTGTTCAACAAATACAATTTATTAAGTACATTGATACTTTCGCGCGATACAGTTGGCAATTTCAAGATAATATTTTCAGGTTCACGGATACCTGGTTTATGTAGAGTACCAACACTTACTCCTTGAAAATAAGCCTGAATTTCATCAGCAATAGACCCTGGTGCTAATCCTGAAAACACAGCCAGATTTCGATTTAATAGCAGGTTGTATTCATATGAATCCTCTGTTACTGAATTATCACTATTTATCATGCCGTATACTTTAGGATAAATGTCATGACTTATGACATTAGCCATGTTGCGCAACTGATTATAATCTGGTCCATATAAAGCAGCTTCCATCTGAGACCTCACTGGCGGCCCTGGTGGCGTTTCAAATAATTTAATGTGTGCTAAAGGATATGCTTGAATAATATTTGTTAAAGAATCATAAATATCTTGAGCAATTTGATGCGAACCAATTGACCTGTCTTTTTTATCAATTAGATTTACTCGAATCTGAGCATAGTTAGCTTGATGATGTAAGGCATCACCCCTAACCATTGCTGCAAAATCCTCTGGCGCGGCTTCACCTAAAAATAATTGATAGTTGGTCACAAAAGAATTCTGCGACAGTTTTACAGCTACTTCCTTGGCAATATGCGTTGTATCTCGTAACGTGGCACCCTCACCCGCATCTATTTCAATCAGGAAGGTATTCACATTATCATCAGGAAGCATTTTAAGTCCTACTCCAATTGTACTTAATGGGCCATTTGGGCCTGCTGGTCTGATGAATTGCCATAATGGCTGTAAAATAACAAATAGTAATAACAATACAATTGCCACATAGAACAGATGCCGTTTACGTGATGATTCCATCAAGGAACTAAATACATAAGTATACGATCGATGCAGAATACTTTGCTTGTGTTCATAGGCGTTGGTATCAATTGATTGGCTCATACTGCGAGCTTTAGATTTCAGCCAGCGATAAGCCAAATACGGCACAACAGTATAGGCAATAATAAGTGACGTAAACATGGCTAAAGGTGCGTTGAAGGGAATGGGTGACATAAATGGACCCATCATTCCTGAAACAAAAGCCATAGGAATAAGGGCAAGCATTACGGTAAACGTTGCAATAATAGTAGGCTTGCCAATTTCATTAGCTGCCAGAACCACAAGACGACCAAAATTTTGGCGGACTCCACTAAGCATATGGCGATGAATGTTTTCAATGACTACTATACTGTCATCGACTAATAATCCTAAAGATAAAATCAGCGCGAACAAGGTAATACGATTAATTGTTTGGCCCGATAACCACCCAATACCTAAGACAATACATAAAATAAGCGGAATAGAAAAAATAACCACAGATGCTTCACGCCATCCTAGAAATAATAATAGGATAAAAACAATAGATACTATAGCTATTCCTAAATGCTCAATAAGGGTGTTAACAGCATTGTTTGCATCTAAACCATAATTACGCGTAACAGTTACCGTAATGTTTTTTGGAAACTCTGTACTTTGTTTAATAAGTTCAAGACGTTTCAGGACAGCATTGGCTACTTCAACCCCATTGCTGCCCTTTTGGCGAGCAATTGCAATAGTAACTGCAGTGGTTAACTCTTTATCCAATCCACCTTTCGCAGCCAACCCATTGGCAATATAGGAATAAACATCCACATCTTTAGGGGCTAATTCAATGCGTGCGATGTCCGATAATAAAACTGGTTTTCCATTAAATACTCCTACAATGATTTTCCCAATTGCTTCTGGATTAATTAATTCTGAACGGATACGAATTGGCGTTTGCAGAGTTGTAGACTCAATCTTTCCAGCGTTCAGCGAGACATTATTCTTCACCAAAGCTTGTTGAATATTTTCCAAAGGAATGAAATAGCTTGCCATTTTTACCGGATCTAACCAAACTCTGGCAGCAGTTGGAGATGCGCCCATTACCCAATTTTTACCTACAAACGGAACACTTCTTAATTGTTCCAAAAGCTTAATCGCTTGCGCGCGTAATTCTAATGAAGACATTTCTTTCGAACTTAAGGTCAGGGTCAATAAAGGGACATCATACAAACTGACAGATTGAATCAAGGGCATCAAAGTCCCTGAAGGCATTAAATTAATGTTGCTATTAATTTGGTTGTACACTTTAACCAGACTAATTTCTTCATTTTCATTTACCTTAAATCGAACGGTAACCATAGCGTTGTCGTTTATTGCCATACCATAAGTATGGTCAACGCCAGGAATTGAGCCCATTAAAGCTTCAAGCGGGCTAACAATTTGATGCAACATTTCTTGCGCATCACTACCAGGCCGACTGACTGAGATAGTTACAACCGGAACGACAATTTCTGGGTTGTATGTTCTGGGAGTGAATTTTAGAGCCAGGGCGCCAAATAAAAGTGCTGCAAGAATCAATAGCAAACTAAGTTTTGAGTGAATAAAATTTAAAGCTAATTTTCCGGATATATTCAATGTCTCCTTAAGCTTTGCTTTATTTTCCATTGTTTAACACTCCAACATCTTTCAAGGCGATTACTTTAACCTTAGGTGACGAAGCGAAAGGCTTAATTAATTCATTAGTAAGCATTAACAAACGGCCATGCGCAGCTTTTTTATTATACTCGGATAATATTAATTGGTGGCGAGCATCATTAAGTCGCATTTGCGCCTCCAGTAGTTGCCCTAACGGAACCAGTCCTCTTCCATAACGTGCGCTTAATAAATCCACACCTTTTCGTGCTTTATTTGCATTAATTAAATGGGTCTTATATTGAATCTCCGCCAATTTGTCAGCTCTAATGGCTTTGTTTAAGGTTACTTTAATCAGATTCATAGCATCATCAATCTGATACCCTGCCTTTTTAAACTGTGCCACAGCCTTCTGCTCTATTCCAGAGCGCTCGCCTGCACTAAATAGTAACCAGTTCATTTGCAGCCCAATTAAATTTGAAGGATAACCTGAACCTAATGTTTCACCATTCCAATCATGACGTAATTGCAAATTGATACGAGGTAAATTTGCTGACTTTACAGCTTTTATATTAGCAGCACTGGCCTTAAGGTTGGACTTCATTTCATGAAGGTTAGGATTATTAACTAATGCGGATCGTATTAATTGCGAAACACTACGGTTTTTATCGGTAAAATGAACAGATTTTCCTGGCACAAGACTGCTTTCTGGGAGTCCTATCAAGGTTCTAAATTCATCCACATGATTTTCCCATTCCATTCGAGCTGCTTCTACAGAAGTTTCACTGCTTTGAAGATAACTTTCTGCGAGCAATACATCGCTTTCCAGTGCTAATGATTGTTGCGTTAGTTTTCGGGTGGTATCAAGAAAACGGCCTGCAGCACTAACACTTTTTTTGGTAACCGCAATAACAGATTCAGAAGCAAGCACCCCTTCATATGCTAACAATATATCATAAGCTAATTTACTACGTGCTGCGCTATTACCATGTTGTGCAGACTCTAATAAAGCCCTTGCCTCAATTAGTCGCGCTTTTTTTTCACCTCCTGAATAAATGGGAACCAAGAGATTAAAAGCCGTATCCAGATTACTATAATAACCAGGTTGATTTAGGGCTGTTGGCACAGTATAAAGTGAATCAGGTCCTGTGAATTGTGCGGCGCCAAAATCAGCAAATGATACATTGCCTTGAGACAATTTATAGCCGAAAACATTTAAAGGATTATTGCTGCGCGCTGCATTCATTTCCAAATTCAATTTAGGAAATGCAGATCCTCGTGTTTCAATGATTGCGCCTTGTGCTGCTTCAATATTAGCTCTATTACTTTTGAAACCTGGGTTATTGCTCAAGGCAAGTTTTACTGCTTCAGAATAAGATATTGTATAAATAGGCTTGGCTATTGCTTCAGGAATTGCCAAAAAGATGATTAGCCCTATGAAAAAAAAATTGCAAGTGCGAATTGAAAAAAAAGTGCTCATAAACCAACCGTCGTTCCTAATTCAATTTGGCTATTCATCAAATTTCAGATGAATTTCTACTAGGGTTTATTGGCAATTGCCACCAGACCTTAGTCTTTGAAGAGTTAAAAAATGCATTTCCAAGATGCTACGCCCCTGTTTAAGTCATGTCAAATCAAGACACTAGGATCATTTATCTTGAATTATTGATCGATGATCGTTTATTTACGAAAACTATAAATTACCTTTCCAGTATTAGGCTCTATCATCTGACCCTCGGCACCCCACTGCCATTAAGTGAAGCACTAGAGCCCGTCATCCTGAACACAGCCCGTCATCCCGAGTGCAGCCCGTCATCCCGAGTGCAACGAGGGATCTCCGAAAGTAGCACTGGGCCAGTTTCAGGAGATCCTTCACTGCGTTCAGGATGACGGACTGCGTTCAGGATGACGGGCTCTAGTGCTTCACTTAATGGCAGTGCCTCGGCACCCGAAGCGTATATATTGTAGTTAAAATGAACTAGATATTTTAACCACATATAATATCTATGGGGTCTTGCCTTAATCACCTTAGGTAGATGCCATTAGGTCCCGACCCTGAGGGATCGACTCGTTTTTAAAAGGAGCATATATTTTGCTCCTTTGAAATTAAGCCCCAATCAATATCGAACTTTATTTTTTTTCTAATAATCTGGCATCCAAGATAAAAGAACGATAAAACA
>JBAZRP010000039.1:15064-24705 GCA_041662885.1 Legionella sp. | reverse complement strand
AACAGTACTGAAATTTATTGCGAAACCAAAGATCCCAATATACTCTGCGAATGGTTAGCGCATACCCATAAACTTCCATATGATTCTATTGCTCCTTTTTTCTACCTTCATCAAGACCAGCAGGGCATAAAACACACCTTACGCGTTGCCAGTGGATTGGATTCCATGATGCTTGGCGAACCACAAATTCTTGGCCAAATGAAACAAGCCTATCAACAAGCTTGCCAGGCTGGCTCAATAAAAGGTCAATTACGACCCGTTTTTGACTACGTATTCAACGCCAGCAAACGCATTAGAACTTTGAGTGGAATCGGTAATAATCCGATTTCTGTTGCCTACGCAGCAGCGCAACTAGTCGGACAATTATTCCAAAATTATGCCGATCTCAAAGTGTTTTTAATTGGCTCCGGAGAAACCTCCTCTTTAGTTGCTAAATATTTGCGACAACAAGGCGTGCAACAATTTGTGATAGCCGGACGCAGCATAGAAAATGCACAGAAACTAGCCGATACTATTGGTGCCTCAACTCGTTCCATAACCGATATTCCTCAATACTTACCTGAGGCAGACGTAGTAATTTCTGCCACAGCTTGTCCACTACCCTTTATCAATAAAAGCTTGGTGGAACATGCATTAAAGCTGAGAAATAATCGCCCCATCTTTTTATTGGATTTAGCAGTCCCAAGAGATATTGAAGCGGATGTAGCCGAACTTGAACATGCACATTTATACAATATCGATGATTTAAACTCAGTAACTGAAAGAGGATTGGGCGAACGACGTTCGGCAGCCTTGCATGCTGAGCAATTAATTGAAAGCGAGGTGGATAATTTTATTCGCTGGCATCGTTCCTTGCAAGCAAAAGAGCTCATATGTAGCTATCGCGACAGCATGCAAAACTTAGCGCAACAAGAAGTGCAACGTGCCTTAAATAAACTGGCCTCAGGGCACAATCAACTATCCGTATTCACCGAATTTAGTGAGCGTTTAGTCAATAAGTTAACTCATAATCCAAGTTCTGGTTTAAGACAAATCGCTTGGGATGGTAGAGAAGACTTACTTGATTTAGCTCAATACCTTTTTAAGACTTATTCTGGAGTAGGCTATGAAGAAGTCTCTTGAATTTAAATTGCAACAACTATTAGAGCGCTTTCAAGAAGTCAGTCGACTATTATCTGAAGCCTCAGTTATTGCAGATCAAAACCAATTTAAATCATTATCCAAGGAGTACGCACAACTTACTCCCGTTGCAACTTGTTATGAAAATTACCTAAAAGCACAGGAAAATGTAAGTTCACTGCAAGAAATGCTGGAAGGTTCCGATGCAGAGATTGCGGCTATGGCCGCAGATGAATTGGATGCCGCTAAAAGCCAAATTGAAACTTTGGACGAAGAATTACAATGGCATCTTATTCCTAAAGACCCAGATGATGAACGCAATATTTATCTTGAAGTTCGTGCAGGAACTGGCGGCGATGAGGCTGCAATTTTTGCTGGTGATTTGTATCGAATGTATACGCGTTATGCTGAAAATCAAGGTTGGCACATCGAATTAATCAGCGCCAATCATGGAGAACACGGCGGATTTAAAGAAATCATTGCTCGCATCAGCGGTAATGCCGTTTATTCACAATTAAAATTTGAATCTGGCGCACATCGTGTACAACGCGTTCCTGAAACCGAATCTCAGGGCCGGGTTCATACTTCAGCCTGCACAGTAGCCATCATGCCAGAAGTAGATGAAATCGATGATATTCAAATCAGTCCCGATGATTTACGCATTGACACCTACCGTTCTTCAGGAGCGGGTGGTCAGCATGTGAATAAAACCGACTCTGCAATTCGCATTACCCACATCCCAACAGGTGTGGTAGTAGAATGCCAGGATGAGCGCTCACAACATAAAAATCGGGCAAAAGCTATGTCTTTGTTGAAGTCACGCCTGTTAGACGCAGAACAAAGCAAACAAAAACAAGAACAAGCGCAAACACGTAAATCCTTAGTTGGTTCGGGCGATCGCTCAGAACGCATACGCACTTATAATTTTCCACAAGGACGATTAACCGACCATAGAATTAATTTAACTATTTATCAACTTACCGATGTTATGGAAGGTAATTTGTCCTTGGTTATCGATTCCTTAAAGCGCGAATACCATGCAGAACTGCTTGCTGAATTAGGACGCCATGATTAATATTCGCTCTGCTTTAGAACAAGGTCTGAGTCAATTAAATCTGAATAATACCGATGCGCGCCTAGAAGCTGAAATTTTATTAGCTACTGCACTAAATAGTACTCGAACTTATATATATGCTCATCCCGAGCAAGAACTAAATCCTAACCAAGTGACCCACTATCAAAACTTAATTCAGCAAAGAGCTCAAGGAACACCTATTGCCTACCTTACGGGTACTAGAGATTTCTGGTCACTAACTTTAAACGTCAACCCTCATACCTTAATCCCAAGACATGAAACAGAACGCTTGGTTGAATTGGCCTTGGAACTTATTCCCGATAAACCCAATACCCAGATTCTTGATTTGGGTACTGGCAGTGGCGCTATTGCCTTAGCCTTAGCCAAAGAAAAGCCTCATTGGCAAATCGATGCCTGCGATCGCAGTCAAGAGGCGCTAGATACTGCTTTGGGTAATGCCCAAAAGAACGGTATTACTTCAGTTAATTTTTATCTATCGGACTGGTTTAAACAAATTCCTCCTAAGCGCTATCATGCTATACTTTCCAATCCGCCGTATATTGCGGAAAAAGATCCTCATTTAAATCAAGGAGATCTGCGTTTTGAACCACAAAATGCCTTAGTCAGTGGTCAAGACGGCTTTGCTGATCTACAATACATCCTTGAACACGCCTTAAATTGGCTGTTACCTTCAGGATTAGTGCTGGTGGAACATGGATTTGAGCAAAAACTTAAACTAAAGTCTATAATTAATGGATTAGGTTATAAAAATGCCCACACTTGGCAAGATATGCATGGTCATGATAGGGTAAGTGGAGGTTGGACAAATGACTGAACAATTATTTGATAACAGCAATGAGAGACTATACAACGTGAAAAACGACACAATAGGCAAAATGGGAATAGCGCCCTATCAGGAATCTGAAGGGGAAGAATATATGAATGAAAAGCAGCTAGCACACATTGAAAATATATTGCTAGCCTGGCGTCAATCATTAATGGAAGAAGTGGATAGAACTGTGTCTCACATGAAAGATGAAGCAGCTAATTTCCCTGATCCTTCAGACAGAGCAAGTCAAGAAGAAGAATTTAGCATTGAATTACGCACCCGTGATAGAGAGCGTAAGTTAATCAAAAAAATTGAAGATGCTCTTGAGCGATTAAGAAATGACGATTTTGGCTATTGTGAAGCTTGCGGTATTGAAATAGGCTTAAAGCGCCTTGAAGCAAGACCAACTGCCACTTTATGTATCGATTGCAAAACTTTGTCTGAGATTAAAGAACGGCAGAATCAGGGAGCTTAGTTATTGTCTTTGCAAACATAGCGTCCCGTCATTGCGAGCGTAGAATTCTGCGCTCTCAATGAAGACTAAGCATACACTTCTCAACCCACGCCAAATGCTTGGCCAAAGCGCCCTTATTGCTCTCCAAAACAGCACTAGCATTCACTACCATTTGCTGTCGTAACTGCACATCCTCATGCAAACAAATAAGCCTATCAGCCAGATCATCTGCATCATCTACCAACTCAATTGCCTGAGCCTCCTGCAAATCCCTACATATAGTCTTAAAATTATGTACCTGCGTACCACTAAACACAGGAACGTTCATAGCTATTGGCTCTAAAACATTATGCCCCCCCACGGGAACCAAACTGCCACCAACAAAAGCGTAATCACTGGCTTGATAAAAACCCAATAACTCTCCCATAGAATCCAGAACCAAAACTTCGGTAGTTGGAGACACAGTATCCAATCTACTACGTACACCAGTTACAAAACCGGCTTTACTCGCCAATTGATATACCGTTTGAAACCGTTCTGGATGTCGTGGGGCTATTAATAAAATAAGTTTAGGAATGGCATTTTGCAAACGTTTTAAACGTGCAAGAATTTGCGATTCTTCATCATCATGAGTACTTGCTGCTATCAAAACAATTCTATCTGCACCCCACTGCTTTTTTAATGCAATAAAAGCACTGGCATCAACAGAATTAGTTTGCAATTCAAACTTCATATTCCCTAAATGATGCACAAGAGCGCTATCAGCACCCAAACGAATAAATCGCTGCGCATCTTCTTCAGATTGAGTCAAAATCCCAGTAAATTGATTTAAAATCGGTTTAAAAAACCATTTAAACTTTACATATGAATGTAGGGATTTAGCAGATAAACGGGCATTTAATAATAACAAAGGTAATTTAGCACGATGCGCTTGATGAATTAAATTCGGCCATAATTCCGTTTCCATAATCAAGCCCACGCGTGGCTTAATCTTTCTGAAAAAGCGTTTCAACACCCCAGGTAAATCATAGGGGACGTATTGATGTACAAGTTTATCTCCAAAACGCAATTTCACCTGTTCGGCACCGGTTGGAGTCATGGTGGTAATCAAAATAGACCAACCTTTTGCCAGCATGGCATCAACCAAAGGAGTAACCGCTATCACTTCACCCAAAGAAACCGCATGCACCCAAACGTCTACCGGTTTAGTATGCCTTTGTCCTAGGGAAAAGCGCTCAAGTATCCTCTGTCGATAAGCAGGCGAAGTTCTGCCCTTCCACCACAATCGCAGCAGCAAAAAAGGTGTGATTAGGTAAAACACCAATGAATAGATAAACCGCATAAGCTCATTACCATAAAAAATCATACAATTATACCTAAAATCCTTCAAGACTAATACCTGCTGTGCATTATGTGGTACCATTAAATTAAAGTCCTATATTGCACACTATGAATCTACAAAAATTTTTTGTAACCAATACCTGGTGGGGAAAACTTCTAGGTGCCTTGTTTGGCTATCTAATTGCCGGCTCAGTTGGTGCTATTTTTGGTGTTTTAATAGGTAATTTATTCGATAGAGCTTTTGCCAGTCACTTTTCAAATCCGCACATCACTTATTACATGGAAAAACGTAAAACCATTCAAAAAATTTTTTTTGAATCTACCTTTTCTGTCATGGGGCATATTGCCAAAGCAGATGGACGTGTGACCGAAGAAGAGTTGTTAATGGCAAAAAATCTTATGAACAGAATGCACCTAAAACGGGAACAAAGAACTTTAGCTAAAATAATGTTTAATCAAGGTAAAATGCCTGACTTTAATTTAGATGAAGTTCTGCATAAGTTAAAAAATGCCTGTAGTGATAATCGTGAATTATTAAAACTATTTATCGATATACAATACCACGCCGCTCATGTAGATGGGCTTACTACTGAAAAAATCGTCGGCTTAAATAAAATTCTCACAGGCCTTGGTTTTGCGCCTTTACACCAACAACACCGTTTTCAAGAAGACTTTAATTTCGATCCCTTTGAATTTGAACGACAACAACGCCAACAAAGAACCTATCAAAAATCGTCATCCTCCCAAACAAATAATCCCTACCAGGCACCCAAAACAACTTTAGATCATGCATTTGGATTATTGGAACTTAATAACAATGCCAATAAGCAAGAAGTAAAACGCGCATACCGACGTCTAATGAGCAGGCATCATCCGGATAAATTGATTGCTCAGGGTTTACCGCAAGAAATGATTAAGATTGCTAATGAAAGAACACAGAAAATTATTAAAGCGTATGAGATGATTTGTAGGAGTAAGGGTTGGTGAGGAGTTAATCCGCACATAATGCTCCCTTCTCCCCTCGGGGGAGAAGCACTGCCATTAAGTTAAAACTTTACGTCATCCTGAACGCAGTGAAGGACCTCCTGAAACTGGCCCAGTGCCACTTCCGGAGATCCCTCGTTGCACTCGGGATGACGGGCTATTGTACCTAAATAATGGCAGTGCGAGGGAGAAGCACTGCCATTAAGTTAAGACTTTACGTCATCCTGAACGCAGTGAAGGATCTCCTGAAACTGGCCCAGTGCCACTTTCAGAGATCCCTCGTTGCACTCGGGATGACGGGCTATAGTGCGGGGGGGGGAAGGGAGTATTATGTGCGGGATAGGATATCTTTAATCCCCAATTTCCAAATCAGCTGCATCAAGCATTACTTGAACTTTGTCTGCCAATATTTTATGCGCAATCATAGTAGGATGTACTAAATCAAAAAACATAAATCCATCACAGGCATCAGCATAGGGTTTGGCTTTTATTTCGGCTGCAATTTGTAATGATACTGGGTTAGACTGTCCATTACTGGTGCTGTTATAACAGCTATCCGTAATATTGGTAAATCCATAATTAGCAGGATGTTCTACTGCATCTTGAAATACACTCTGCATATCAAAAAACAACCAATCTACTTGTGGATATTCTTGCTTCAACTGAGCAAAACTCGCATCTAATAACAAATTATGCTGCTTGGAAAAATAGCTATAGGCTTCCACAGCATTAAACTCTACAGCTGCCGGAGAATGTCCTAAATCAGGTAAATTGATAACTAAAATATGTTTGGCGCCTTTTTCAACTAAAGTTTCCAAACCATGAGTAATTCCTACATTCACATCATGCAAAGCTGTGTCAGCATCTTCGGGTACGCCAAGATAATTATTAGCTCCAATCCAGACTATATAAAGACTGTCTGCACGAGCTGTGTCTTGGTTTTCATCAAAATAATTATTTAGTTCTTTAGTTAAAGTAAGCAATTCGCCAGCATCGGGATCTTCAGAAACGCCAGCACCACCTATAGCGTAATCAAGCAATCCAATTATTGGTTCGTGAAAATAGTGATCAGCTAACAACTCTATCCAAACTGGACCATTAGAAAATCGACCTTGAAAATACGGGGGAGATTGAGGCAATTGATGATGCATAAGCTCATATAAATTGCCGTTATCCGATAAGCTATCACCAAAAACCACGAAATTATGAATTGGCGCGGCACAAATTGAGCCGGAAAAAAACAGAGCAGCTATGACTGTGAATAGTCTCATTAATATCCTTAGTTAAAACCTTAAAAAAGCAAACTGATTATATTATGAAACCTTATCCACAATCAAAAGATAAATCACAAATCCTGTTGTCTAACCTATTAAAGTCAACTTCAATTGGCGACCACAAACCCAGGCTTTAGTAAGTATTTGCATCTTTTCTTTAGACATACCTTTTGGCAATCGTACAGTAGAATGATCGTCATGAATTTTCAGACCAGTAATGTGTCGGCTTTGAATACCAGATTCATTAGCAATTGCACCCACAATATTACCTGGTTTAACACCATGTACGCGACCGACATCCATGCGGAATAAATCTTGGGCCAGGTTATTTTCATCACTAAATTTTTTCTTAGGACTATCAAAACTTTTCTTTGGACTGTCAAAACCTTTCTTCTTATCACTAAAGCGACCAAATTTACCCTCGTCTTTGCGACTACGGTTTTCCTTTTCTTGGCGAACAGATTTAACAATGGATAATTGTTTTTGCCAAGGCATATCTTTATGAATCAATAAGGCAAGAGCAGCTGCAACATCTACCGCCGCAACATCATTCTTGCTGATGTAATCCTCAACCATATTTTTGTAAGAAATTACATTTTCATGATTCAATCGTTCGGTAATATTGGACATAAATCTTTGTTGTCTTGCAACTTGTATCATATGATCATCAGGAACTTGAACCTTATTAATTCGTTGACGTGTATGGCGTTCAACACTGCTAATCAAACGCGATTCTTTAGGCGTTACGAATAGAATAGTCACTCCAGAACGTCCTGCACGTCCTGTTCGACCGATACGATGTACATAAGTTTCGTTATCATGCGGTAAATCGTAATTGATAACGTGCGTAACTCGCTCCACATCCAGACCACGAGCTGCAACATCGGTTGCCACTAATATATCAATAGCACCCTGTCTAAATTGTGCAATAATTCGTTCACGCAAAGCTTGAGTAATATCGCCATGAATAGCCATAGCTCTCAATCCTTGCTGCTGTAATACTTCGGCAACTTCTTCAGTGCTGCTTTTAGTACGAACAAATACGATGACGCCTTGATAATCTTCAACCGCCAAAACGCGAATTAATGCGTCTGATTTTTGGTGTCCAGAAGCAAATAAAAATCTTTGTTCAATACTTTTAACAGTGGCAGTTTCCATACGAATTTCGACGGAAGCCGGATTATTAAGATAGGTATTAGCAATTGTACGAATTCTGCTGGGCATTGTTGCTGAAAACAAAGCGATTTGCTTTTGTTCAGGCAATTTTGCCATGATGGTTTCCACATCTTCAATGAAACCCATACGCAACATTTCATCTGCTTCATCAAGAATAAAAGTACGTAAATTTTTTAAATCAAGAGTACCTTTTTCAAGATGGTCCATAATACGACCAGGTGTCCCTACAACCACTTGCGCCCCACCACGTAGTTGCTTTATCTGGCGACCGTATTCTTGACCACCACAAAGCACTGCTACAGTAGTTCCACGCTGATGTGCAGACAATTGCTCAAACTGAGTAGCAACCTGAATAGCTAACTCTCGAGTAGGTGCCAAAATCAAGGCTTGAGTTCCTTGAACACCAGGTACTAAATTATTTAAAATAGGCAATGCAAAGGCAGCTGTTTTACCCGTACCTGTTTGGGCCAAGGCAATAGCATCCCGCCCTTCTAGTAACAAAGGAATAGTTTGTGCTTGAATAGCAGACGGACTAACATAATTCATGTCAGCCAAAGCTTTATTCAAAGCATCTGAAAAATTAAAAATAGAAAAATCTGTGATTTCTTGAGTCATAAGGTTCCCGATAAAATAGAAATAATCACGACCTTAACAACCCTGGGCATTTGCAAAAATGAATAAATACTGTGGTTAAATAGGCCGAGCACGCCCGAAATGGGCTAGGCATTTTAAAATCTGCTCATTATAATAACAGAATATGCAGGGAAATGCAAGGGGCACGACACTACTTTGACATCTTATCGTGAACGTCACACGTCATCTTGAACCATCCGATGTACCAAGCTGACGTGAAAAGGTCGGGATGACAAGTGAAACGCTAAATCAAAGCTGCCAATCTACAAGCCTGATCAATAGCATGCCGCGCATCCAATTCCATAGCTTTATAAGCCCCGCCTATGAGATGCACTGATTTACCTGCCTCTTTTAAGGGAGTATATAGCGTATTTAACTCGGTTTGTCCGGCACAAATCACTATAGTATCAACGGGTAATAATTGTGGCTTATCATTAATTCGTATATGCAAACCAGCATTATCAATGGAATCATAACTAACTCCATTCAACATATGCACTTTTTTATGTTTCAAACTCAAGCGATGAATCCAACCCGTTGTTTTACCTAAACGTTGACCCATTTTTTCCTTTTTACGTTGCAATAAATAAACGTCGCGAGGACTCGGTGCAATATTAGGCGGCATCAGGCCGCCTCGATGTCCGCCATGCACGTCAATGCCCCATTCTTGATAATACTGTTCTGCAGTCGATTGATGTTCATGGGTTAAAAATTCTGCTACGTCAAAACCAATACCACCAGCTCCAATAATCGCAA
>JBAZRP010000039.1:0-15054 GCA_041662885.1 Legionella sp. | reverse complement strand
CTGGTTTTAAGCCATTAATTACTTCTATATAAGTCACTACTTTAGGATTATCCAAACCTGGAATTTCCGGTACGCGCGGTTTAATGCCTGTGGCTAGTACAATTTCATCAAATTCATGTAACAGCGCTGCATCTGCTGTAGTATTCAAATTAATAGTTACCTTATATTTATCTAATTGATAACTAAAGTAATCTAAAGTTGCTTGAAATACTTCCTTGCCAGGTATTTGTTTCGCCAAGTTAAATTGGCCACCCAACATCGAACTGCGCTCAAATAAAGTCACCTTATGGCCACGTTCAGCAGCTACAGCTGCAAAAGCTAAACCAGCAGGGCCTGAACCGACAACGGCTATCGATTTCACATGATGCGTTGCCTCATAAACCAATTCTGTTTCATTACACGCACGTGGATTTACCAAACATGAGGCCACTTTATTGACAAAAACTCTATCCAAGCATGCTTGATTACACGCAATGCAGGTATTAATGGCACGACTTTCGCCTCTTTTTGCTTTTTCTACAAATTGGGGATCGGCTAAAAATGGTCTGGCCATAGAAACCATATCTGCTGCACCCGATTCTATAAGTTGGTTTGCTTCCTCAGGAGTGTTAATTCGGTTCGAAGTAACCACCGGAATAGTGAGTTCGGGTTTTAAATGCTGAGTCACGGGTGTAAAAGCACCTGCTGGAACACTGGCAGCAATAGTTGGAATCCGCGCTTCATGCCATCCAATGCCGGTGTTTATAATAGTCGCACCTGCTTGTTCAATGGCTTTTGCTAAAAGGATCACTTCTTCCCAACTACTACCGTCGGCAATTAAATCCAGCATCGACAACCGATAAACAATAATAAATTTGTCACCGACAACCTCGCGCACCGCGCGCACAACTTCTACGGGAAAACGAATGCGATTCTCATAAGAACCACCCCATTCATCTTGTCTATGATTGGTATGTGTCACGATAAATTGATTAATTAAATAGCCTTCACTACCCATTATTTCCACGCCATCATACCCGGCTAATTGGGCCAGTCGGGCGCAGCGAGCAAAATGAAAAATAGTTTTTTTAATGCGTCTTTTAGTCATGCGCCAAGGGGTAAATGGACTAATGGGCGATTTGATTGCGCTAGGTGCGACGATAAAAGGATGGTATCCATAACGCCCTGCATGCAAAATTTGTAAGGCAATTTTACCACCCGCTTCGTGTACCGTATGGGTTATTTCTTCGTGTTTTTTTTGTTCGTAGCTATTGGTCAATTTAGCCGCGAAAGGAGCTAATCTACCGGAACGATTTGGCGCAAAACCACCCGTTACAATTAGGCCTGGTCCATTAAGCGCTCGTTCTCTATAAAATTGTGCCAATCGATGTAAGGTAGGTTTATCTTCTTCAAGACCGGTATGCATGGAACCCATGATCATACGATTTTTTAACTGGGTGAATCCTAAATCCAAAGGCTGAAACAAGGATTTAAAAGGGGTATTATCAATTCTCAATTCCATGAGTATTCTCACACAAAATTATTTGCAAAGTGTGCCATTCTATCTTGGACAAAGCAAGATCCGATTAGGCTGGCACTGCTTCATCATCCCCTTCATCTTCCAAACGTTCCTGCTCTTGAAAACGATGCGCAATTAAAGCACCTGTTAGAGCAATGCTTCCGCCGGCTAATGAAGTAAATGAAGGTATTTCTTCCAAAAATATAAATCCCAGCACCGTTGAGGCAATGGGCAAAGCATACAAACTCATAGACGCTTTGGTTGCTGTCAAATGTTTTAATACATAAGTCCAGGCCAAATAAGCCAAAGCTGCTGGGAAAATACCCATGTACACTGCCGCTGCTGTTGATTTATAATCAGCAACGTGCATTTCCTGCCATAAATCGGGCAAAAAAAGTAGCAGCAATAAAGTTCCGCCCCACATAACCCAGGACATAATCACGGTTGGATGGTACACATTGATGTAGCGCTTTTGGATAATAGTTAATACCGAGCCAACTATGGCTGAGATGAAAATTAATACTATGCCCATTTGCATATTAATATCCACACCTTCACCCAGGGTCAATAAAATCAAACCAATAAAACTAATAGCTATCCCCGTCCAAACTCCTGAATTTAAACGCTCTCTTAAAAACACTAAAGACAAAAGCACCGTGATAACAGGCATCAAACCAATCACAAAACTGGCTATACCCGCAGTTACCGTAATTTCACCAAAATTCAGACAAATATTGTAGACTCCAATGCCCGTCATGCCCCCAAGCATCAGGAAAAGTCTGTCTTTCCAAGGCATGTATCCTTTATCTTTTTGCTGCCAATACATAAACACCATAAATACCGAGGCAACTAAAAAACGAAATAAAGCCAAAGCTCCTGGAGAATACGCTGCCAAGCCGATTTTAATGCCAATAAAGGCTGAAGCCCACAATAAAATGGTGCTCATCAGTATGCAATTGACTTTAAAGGATTTCATTGTAATATCCGACCAAAATAAGAACAATATTTTACCATATTTGTTAGGTTTTGTATAGAATATTGGATTTAATCGCTTTCCTACACTATGCTCAAAATAGGGCCTACTTCAGGAATGTACTATGAACGACCCCAGGAACGATTTGCACAATGCCCAATTAAAATTGCGCAATTCGCTGACGATTATCTTAAAATTAGAAACAAGCGATGACACTAACAGTTACCGCTTCGCCCCAGCTCAAGCCCTTAAAAACTCAGTAGATAAATATTTCAACACAACCAATCCAAATAAAATTGACTTCATTGAACTTGTAAAAGCTATTGGCGCTATGCAGCCTTATATCAAGAACGGTGGTGAATTGGTGGATATCGTCCGTATTAAAGAAAATATCGATCTAATAGCTACTCAAGCATATCAAATGCGTCCTATCGATTGGGAACACGTTAGCGTCAATCAAAAAATAAGCTCCGGCTTCCAATTTACCCGCAAAGGACATGATGACGGACTCATAAGTTGGCTCAATTCATTATCTGGCAAATACTTTGAAGCCTTCAATGATGTTGAAAAAACCCGCTTTCTTATAAATTGTTGTGGTGATCCTAAATATGTAGGATTTACGCCAAAATTCAAAGCCTATTTAGACAAACACCCTAAGTTTTTGTTTGATTTAGCGATGAACTCCGTCGAAAACTTCACAAACATCGCCCAAAGTCGTTTAAGTTTGTATTTGGATGATATAGAAATAATACAATTGATGGAACAGCATAGTGAGCATTGGATTAATGAAAATGCCATTCCTTTTGAGCAAATGGAGCAAATAGTTACTAAAATGAGTTCTATTTTATCCTATGGCAGAACCTTTAATCGCTTAATGGAAAATCCAAAAGTACTTGAATTCCTCGATGGAAAAACTTTTTTACATCTGTATCAAAGCCCCGACTACCAAAATTATCATGAAGAAAAAGAACAAAAATTCATGGGGCCTGGCTAGCACTCCGTAGGTTAGGTCATTGACCCAACCCACTTTATTTTTTAGCCAAATAATCTTCTGCAACTTCACCATAGGGTAAGGTAAGGTCGCTTATAAAATGCACTGCAGAAACTATTTTACGAACTGGCAAATCAGCTACTGGAGCGAGAGCATGTGGGTGTAATTCCAGACTAGCGGGTCCAGTCCAAGCACCTTTTATTACAATATCCTGTAAATAGGTTTTTGTAAGTTGGTTAATTTGAGGTTTCCCGTCAACTCCAGGAATGTTCTTTAATAAAAAAACGGGTTGTTGGCAACTTTCTAAAATTGCTTTTTGATCGACTTCATGGTGTTTATAACCCATAGTACCCGTTGCGATTCGTACACTGCCATAATCCAAAGTACCCAGCAAGGTATCTGCTTCAACCACTAATTTTGGTTTTGCTAATTTTTTAGGATATCCCCATATCTCTCGACCACCGGCAATTGGTGGGAAATCATCCAAAAACATGGCAACAGTGAAACCCCCTTCTTCCCCTTTAAAACGCACCGGTATTACTTGACCGGATTCGGTATAATCACCAAACCCAGTAGAATCTGGCATACGGATAAACTCAAATTTCACATGTGGAGCGATTAGTTCCAATCCTGGTGGCAAGATAGATTCCAAAATGTCTCGATCCGTTTCATAAGTAATAATAAAGAATTCACGATTAAGAAAACGATAAGGGCCACAAGGATAACTCCGAATCCAACGAGGTGCTGGCATGTCAAATTCATTTACCATGGGATCGTGGGGCATGATGGCTCTTCCTTTAGATATGTTCCTAGTAGTTTCAGTCTAGCAGCAAGTAAACATTTTTCAAATGCTGCTATAATTTGCTTATCGATAACACCAAAAAGGAATAGCCAAATGGAACTCAAAGGAAAAGTGGCCTTAATTACAGGCGCAGGCAGTGGGATAGGTAAGGAAATAGCACTTTGTTTTGCTCGCGCTGGTGCCAAAATTGGTGTTGCGGATATTACCCTTAGTGCCGCAGATTCAACTACTCAGGAAATTAATGCAAATGGCGGTCAAGCTGTAAGTATTGATATGGATGTCAGTAATGAGGAACAGGTGGATGGCGGTGTAGAAAAATTAATTGCGGCATTTGGTTCTGTAGACGTTTTAGTCAGTAATGCTGGGGTGCAACACATTGATCCGGTTGATCAATTGTCGTTTAAGGACTGGAAAAATTTACTAGCCATTCATCTGGATGGTGCATTTTTAACAACCCGCGCCTGTTTACGGAATATGTATAAAAATAATCGCGGCAGCATTATTTATATGGGATCAGTTCATTCTAAAGAAGCATCCAAACTAAAAGCACCCTATGTAACTGCCAAGCATGGCTTGCTGGGCTTATGTAAAGTGGTAGCAAAAGAAGGAGCAGCACATAATGTCCGCGCTAACGTAATCTGCCCAGGCTATGTCCGCACACCTTTAGTCGACAAACAAATTCCAGAACAAGCAAAAACGCTTGGAATCAGTGAAGAAGATGTGATTAAGAAGGTAATGCTGGCCGAAACGGTAGATGGTGAATTTACAACCACTAATGATATAGCCCAAGTAGCCTTATTTTTCGCCTCGTTCCCAGATAACGCCCTAACTGGCCAATCTCTAATAGCCAGTCACGGCTGGTTCATGGAATAAAAAATTCCCTGATCCTTATCAGAGAGCAGATGCCTACAGGCTGAAAAAAGCTAAGCGCCCTCTTCTCCTCTCACGGAGCAGGCGCCTACAGGCAAAAAAAAAGCTAAGCGCTCCCTTCTCCCCTCCGGGGAGAAGGTGCCCGAAGGGCGGATGAGGGGATCTATAACTAACCCAACAAGCCCAAATCACGAACCGTATCACGCTCATGACGTAATTCATCTAAAGTTGCATCAAACAAACCTTTAGCATAATCATTCATAGGCAAGTGCTCAACGACACTTAATTCACCATTTTTACGAACACATGGGAAAGAGAAAATCAAACCTTCATCCACTCCGTATTCACCTTTAGAACGAAGACACATAGAGAATGATTCACCGCTTACGGTATCAGTAACTAAATTATTCACACCACGAATAATAGCATTGGCAGCAGATGCAGCAGATGAAGAACCACGCGCTTTAATTACAGCTGCTCCTCTTTGCTGAACTGTTGATACAAAAGTATCTTTTAACCAAGTTTCATTAATTACTTTAGCAGCTGATTCGCCATTAATTTTTGCATTATAAAAATCAGGGAACTGAGTAGCAGAATGGTTACCCCAAATGGTCATTTGCGTAATTGCAGTAATGTCCACACCGGCTTTTTGCGCCAATTGAGTGCGAGCACGCAATTCATCTAAAGTAGTCATAGCAAAAAATCGATCATTTGGTACGTCTTTAGCATGATGCATCGCAATTAAGCAATTTGTATTGCAAGGATTACCCACTACAAAGACACGTACATCATCATTGGCTCTATCATTAATCGCCTGACCTTGTTTGGTAAAAATACCACCATTGATTTGTAATAAATCAGAACGCTCCATACCTTGTTTACGTGGTACAGAACCAACTAGTAAAGCCCAATTTACTCCATCCATTGCTGTATGCAAATCAGCAGTACAAACTATACGTTTCAACAAAGGAAAAGCACAGTCATCAAGTTCCATCGCAACGCCTTCCAATGCAGGTAAAGCAGGCTCAAGTTCTAATAAATTTAATTCTACTTCAGTGTTTGGACCAAACATTTGTCCTGAAGCGATGCGAAACAACAAGGCATAACCAATTTGGCCCGCTGCTCCAGTGACTGCTACTCGTACTCGTTTATTCGTCATTTTAGTTCCTCTTTGTTACAATAGTGCCGACATGATACTATTGCATTCCCAAACAAGCCAGCCAAAATTATATGCACGCTTTATCTTTATACATTCACATCCCTTGGTGCATCAAAAAATGCCCATACTGTGACTTTAATTCACACAAAAGTCCGGATTCACTGCCAGAAAAAGAGTATATAAATGCTTTGGTTGCCGATTTAAAACACGATTTACAGCAATTTCCAGCCAGCGAACTGAGTTCCATCTTTATCGGGGGAGGTACCCCAAGTTTATTAGCAGCCGAATCTTATGCTCTGTTATTAAATGAAATACAAAAACTACTAGTCTTTGCCCAAGATATAGAAATAACCATGGAAGCCAATCCAGGTACGGCCGAACAAAAGCGCTTCGCCGACTACCGAAAAGTGGGTATTAACCGCTTATCTTTAGGCATTCAAAGCTTTAATCGCACTCATCTACAGGCTTTAGGACGCATACACGACGATGATCAAGCCCATAAAGCAATTGAAATCGCTCGCAACGCCGGATTTGATAATCTCAATCTGGATATCATGCACAGCCTACCTAATCAAACGGTAGCACAGGGTCTAGAAGATCTAACTATGGCTTTAAAGTACCAACCGGAACATCTGTCTTGGTATCAACTTACTCTGGAACCCAATACTGTATTTTACAAACAAAAACCGCCCTTACCGGCTGAAGATGAAGTATGTGAACTTGAAGAACACGGTTTCCTCTTATTAGAAGAACAGGGTTTGAAGCGCTATGAAATTTCAGCTTTTGCCAGGACTAATAAACAGTCCCGTCACAACTTAAACTATTGGCTGTTCGGTGATTATTTAGGAATAGGTGCAGGCGCGCATGGCAAGTATACCAGCACCAAAGGCATAGTGCGGACTCGCAAACACCGCCAACCAAGTGATTATTTAAATCCTAACAAACCCTATTTAGCTGCTCAAGAGCCCGTATTAGCTGAAGATTTAATCTTTGAATTTATGCTTAACGCCACACGCCTAGATCAAGCTATCCCATTGAATTTATTCACAAAAACTACAGGACTTGATTTGGACTATTTACTTCCCAAATTAACCTTAGCTGTCAACAAAAAGCTTATCACATTAAATAAAGATCATTGGCAGGTAACTGAGCTGGGTCGAAAATATACAAACAACTTGCAAGAATTATTTTTACCCTGATTTTCCTTGCTAGTACTTCAAGAATGATTAATAATAAAACGAAAAAGAAATGGAGATCTCGGTGATAGAATTCATCTTATTAGTAGTGCTAGGTTATTTAATTGGGTCAATTAGCTCGGCAATCATCGTTAGCCGCGTATTTTCTTTACCCGATCCACGAGCTGAAGGGTCAAAAAACCCAGGAGCAACTAATGTCCTTCGCCTTTCAGGCATTCATTATGCCGCAGTCGTCGTAATAGCAGATATTCTAAAGGGTACCGTCCCCGTTCTCATTGGACAATTATTTCATGCCAGCCCAACAACTTTAGGATTCACCGCTTTAGCAGCTGTTGTCGGGCATGTTTACCCAGTATTTTTTGAATTTAAAGGTGGAAAAGGAGTAGCCACAGCGATAGGTGCTATGTACGGTCTTAACTTATTCCTTGGAGTTTTAGTATCAGCAATCTGGCTACTACTAGCTAAGTTCACACGCTACGCATCATTAGCATCAATAATCACTCTCTGCTTAGCACCTTTGTTGGCAATCACCATCATGGGCGAATTGGACGTATTTCCACCCTTATTTTTTATTACGCTTTTAGTATTGTACAAACACAGAAACAATATTACCCGCCTTATGGATGGCAATGAGCCTAAAATCAAGCTCAAAAAAAGCATCCTAGAAGAAGTCATGGAGTCACCACAATCACCACAAGCTGAAGAATCTGCAACCGAGGTAGTAGCTGATGAAAAACCTGTAACAGTGGAAGAAGTAGCAGCGGAGAAACCTGTTAAAAAAGCCAAAACCACTAAAACAGAACCCACAACTGAAGAAAAACCAGCTAGAAAACCAAGAGTAAAAAAGCCAAGCTAACCACTCTGATGCAGGTTGGTCCTTGGCCCAACCTGCATTCCTTACTACTTATACCTATCAGATACCACATTCATAAAAAACGGTACCAAACCCAACAACAGCCCACCAAATCCAACGATATTAGTCACCATATCAAAAGTAGGAATACTAAAAGCAACTATCACTATTAAAAACACTGAGCTAAATATTGGCCAGATGATATAACTTATTAAATCTTTTACACTACGGTACATAAACCGATAATACCAAGCACAAGCAAATCCCGTTAAGCTGTAATAAATAGCTATTTGCAAGCCTAAAGCATTTACTGAATCCTTAATAATAATCATTACGGTAGTGAAAAAAGAAGATAAAAATAATAATGCGATACCAAAAAACCAAATCACAAAAGTAGCTACCCAAGGCGTGTTCCATCTGTCGTGTAATTTTCCATAACGAGGATGCAAGACCTTATCTCGCGCTTCTGCAAATAAGGTACGCGTAAATTGCAAAATGGAAGTCTCTAAAGTTCCTGCTGAACTTAACAACACGCTAATAATTGCAAAATAACTCCAAGGTCTAGGAACTAATTTATCGGCCATCGCAAAAACAATATTAGGGCCTGCATCTTGAATTTCGGTATCGGTTAACATTAATAATAAGGCTATAGTAAAAGTAACAAATAAGAGAATAATAATAATTACTGCCCAAAAAGCACCTAAACCCGGGCCATGCGTCGTATTCTTGGTTTCTTCATTTAAACTTAAAGCAACATCCCAACCCCAATAAAGAAAAACAGCGGTTAAGGCTCCTGTTGCGAATAATGTTGGCGTAAAACCAATCAGTGAAAACCACTTCAATGAAGGGACATGGGCTGGTAAATGTATGAAACGATATATTCCAGCAATGATTATCGCAACTAAAATAAAGACCTCTATTCCGGTCATAATCATTTGTAAATAACTGGCTGGTTTAATACCTTTTACCGCAATGACGCAAATAAAAGTAATCCATAAAGCGGCAATGCCATTAGCCCATATTGGATTATTGGCTTGTTCTGGAGCAATTAATAACAATGTCGAGGTGGCTGCCGGTACCGAACCTGAAACCATAAATACTGCTGAAGATACCAGCAAAGCCCAGCCTGCAAAAAATCCTAAAAATCGCCCAAAAATCTGGCTAACCCAGGCGTAGGAAGTTCCAGCATTAACAATTGCCTTATTTAAGTGCATAAAAGATAGGGAAATACCGAACATTATAATGCCGCAATATAAGATACTGGCGGGTGCTAAAGTTCCCACGGTTGCAATAAATACAGCCATAGTTGCAGAAAGACTAAAGGCAGGCGCCGATCCAGCTACCCCCATAACAATGGACTCTATTACAGAAAGAGAATTTGCTGCTAACTTATGTTCTTTTTGATCATCCATAATCAAAACCTAACTCCTGATTTATGCCAAAGGCCAACGCGCTTTAACCAACACTTCTGTGCCAGCATCCTGTTCCTTGCGCAACAAGCGCAAACAACCTGCATAAGCCACCATAGCACCATTATCAGTGCAATACTCCATAGCTGGGAAATAAACCTGACCATCAATAGTCCGCATCCACTCCTCTAAAGCACGACGCAAAGCTTTATTCGCCCCTACGCCACCGGCTACAACTAAACGTTTACTGTTACATTGATGTACGGCTCTTTTTGCCTTGATAATTAAGGTATCCACAACTGCTTCTTGAAATGCTTTGGCAATTTGCGCACGCGCAGTCTCATTTTTTTGACTGGAATTCCAGACGGTTAAGGCATGCGTTTTTAACCCACTGAAACTAAAATCCAATCCTGGTCTATCAACCATTGGTCGTGGAAATTTATAAGGTGTCGTCTCACAAGCATCGGCCAAGGCTGCTAATTCTGCTCCACCAGGATAGGGAATTCCCATTAATTTTGCTGTTTTATCAAAGGCTTCACCCACGGCATCATCTAAAGTATCACCTAACAATTGATACTCACCCAAACCTTTAACCTCAATTAACTGACAATGCCCACCCGAAACTAATAAGGCTACAAAAGGAAAATCCAGTGTCGGCGTCTCCATTTGAGCCGCTAATAAATGTGCTTCTAAATGGTGCACGCCCAAAGCTTTAATATTTAGCGCATACGCCAAGCTTTTGGCAAAACAGGCGCCAACCAATAAAGCACCGATTAAACCCGGGCCTGCGGTGTAGGCAATTCCATCCAAATCCTGTTTTTTTACTTGTGCGGCTTGTAAGACTTCTTCCAAAAGGGGTACTAAATAGTGAATATGATCTCGGGAAGCAAGCTCTGGAACGACACCACCGTATTGTTTATGCAGGGGAATTTGTGAATGCAGAGCATTAGCCAACAAGCCTTTGTCTGAATCATAAATCGCCAATCCCGTTTCATCACAAGAAGACTCTATACCCAAAACCAGCATCAAAACCTCACCACCAAATCACTACAGTGTACAAAAAATCCTGCTATTATACACCCTTAGGGAAACAATCCGATAAAAAAATGCAGAATAACCTTGACGAATACATCATCAAGCACTAGAATTGCCCACCTATTGAGATCAAATAACCAGAGGACTAGTTAATGCCTACAGTTCGTGTAAAAGAAGGCGAAAATCCAGAATATGCACTACGACGTTTTAAGCGTTCTTGTGAAAAAGCCGGTATATTGACCGAGTTACGTCGCCGTGAGTTCTATGAAAAGCCAACAGCTGAGCGTAAGCGCAAGCAAGCAGCGGCCGTAAAAAGACATCTTAAAAAAGTTTCACGTGATACTACTTCACGACGCAGCATGAAACACAGACGTAAAGCTACTGAAGATAAAGCATAAGACACGTCTGCAAGTACATTATTCACTTCCAAGGTCACAATCCATGTGGCCTTTTGGTTTTTGAGGACTAAAAAATGACTATAAAAGAACGTCTTAATAATGATGTAAAAGATGCCATGCGTGCCAAAGACCAAAGCTTATTAACCACTTTACGTCTCATTACCGCCGCCATTAAACAAATCGAAGTTGATGAACGCATAGAAGTAGACGAAGAACGTTTGTTAGCAATTCTAGATAAAATGACGAAACAACGTAAAGAATCAATTAGCCAATTTGAAAAGGCTAATCGTGATGATTTAGTAGCAAAAGAACAATACGAACTGGATATTATTGCCAAATACCTTCCAGAAGCCCTGTCTGCTGAAGAAATAGAACAGATTATCAATCAAGCTATAAGCAGCAGCGCTGCAGAAAAAATGTCTGATATGGGTAAAGTAATGGCGCTTGTGAGAGGCCAAGTTCAAGGTAGAGCTGATATGGCACAGGTAAGCGCGCTAATTAAGGCCCGGTTAAGCTGAGTTCACTATGTCTGGCTTAATTCCGCAGCCATTCCTCGATGATTTGCTCCATCGTACCGATGTAGTAGAATTTATCGACAGTTACGTCCCTCTGAAAAAACGAGGCAATAGCCATATTGCCTGCTGCCCTTTTCATAATGAAAAATCACCTTCGTTTAATGTAGTAGCTAAAAAACAGTTTTATCATTGTTTTGGTTGTGGAGCTTCTGGCAATGCCATTAGCTTTGCCATGAATTACCTTAATCTGGGCTTTATCGAAGCTGTAGAAACCTTAGCCACACGTTTGGGTTTAAGCGTTCCTCGAGAAGGCAATCAGGATAAATATAATGCTGCTACTGATTTATATAAATTACTGAGCACGGTTAGCGAGTATTATCAAAAACAATTAAAAACCAATGGTCAAACTGCAATAGACTATTTGCGTGGCCGAGGTGTTAGCGGTGAAATAGCTAAAGCCTATCACCTAGGGTTTGCCCCGGATGGTTGGCATACTTTAGAACAAAATTTTCCCCGTAAACAACATGAATTGATAACTACTGGGATGTTGATTAAAAACGATGACGGTAAAATTTACGACAGATACCGTAATCGACTCATGTTCCCCATCCACGATCGTAATGGACGCATCATTGGCTTTGGCGGCAGGGTTTTAGATGCCAATCAAAAACCTAAATACTTGAATTCACCTGAAACCGAACTATTCCACAAAAATCGTGAACTCTATGGTTTGCACCAAATTCTTAGTCAAAATAAAACAACCGACTCTATTATTGTTGTTGAAGGCTATATGGATGTCATTGCTTTAGCTCAAAATGGAATCCCTAATGCCGTGGCTACTTTGGGAACCGCAACCAGTACCTTCCATATTCAGCTGTTAGCCAAACACAGCAAACATTTAATTTTTTGTTTCGATGGCGATAATGCAGGTAAACAGGCGGCCTGGAGGGCTTTAGAAAGCAGCTTAGCCCACGTCCATACAGGTTTGGACGCAAGTTTTATATTTTTACCAGAAAACGAAGATCCAGATAGCTTGGTACGAAAAGAAGGCAAAGACCAATTCCTTAGCCGTTTACAACAAGCCATTCCGCTCAATCGTTTTCTCTTTGATACCCTAACCAAAGATCTAAATCTGACCAATCCGGCGGGCAAAACCCAATTAATTAACAGTGCCAAGCCCTTTTTACAAAAAATGATTGAAGGGCCTTACAAACAATTATTGATTGATGATTTGGCAAGACTTACCCGAATTGATAACGACAGACTTAATAAACTAGTCGATGATAAGGCTCAAGTTCAACTAAAAGCTCAAAATACTATCACACGCAGCCCAATTCGCATTGCTATTTCCTTGTTACTACAAAATCCAGAAATATACGCCGCTAGTGCCGCGTCTATTGATCCCAATCTATTAAGCGAGCAAGAACACGATATTTTAATTCAATTACTCTGCCAATTAGCCCTAAATCCTCAGGCAAATACAGCTAGTTTGGTAGAATCCTGGCGTACCAGTTCTTATTTTGATACAATCAACCAACTGGCCTCATGGGATCATCAAGTGCCAGAGCAAGAATTAATTAAAGAATTTATTGATATAGTGTTGTTTTTACAAAAGCAAAATCGCGAATTAATTATTCGAAATTATATCGATAAATCACGAACTCAAGGTTTAACCGAGACAGAAAAAATTAATTTACAAAACCTTGTAAAAGAGCGGCATATACAAGCCTAAATCCGGGCTTCTGTGCTTAAAAAAAAATAAATAATTTTAAATGCTGGTATGTTATAAATAGCCGGTTTATAATCACAGCCTTTTTTATATTTATTCGTTTCATATTTTATAGAAGTGCTTATGACTACTAATGACCAAGAACAGCAAAGCTCACAAATAACCAAAGTGATTAGCTTGGGTAAAGAGCAGTGTTATCTGACCTACAGTCAAATTAATGATCTACTTCCCAATATAGTCGATACCGAACATTTTGACGTCATCATCAGTATGCTTGAAGGGATGAACATCAAGGTGTTTGAGCAACCACCAAGCGAAGACGAATTAGCACTCCTACTAAATACCGAAGAAGTGCCTGATATCGAAGAAGCTGCTATGGTGCTTGCTTCAGTAGACAAAGAAACAGGTAGAACTACTGATCCAGTACGCATGTATATGCGTGAAATGGGTACTGTGGAATTACTCACTCGTGAGGGTGAGATACGCATCGCCAAACGTATTGAAGAAGGTATTTACCAAGTTCTTCGCTCCCTGGCGCATTATCCAGAAACAATACAATTAGTATTAGATGACTACGAACGATTTTTGACTGAAGAAATTCGCTTAAATGAAATCATTAGTGGCTTTGCGGATACGGATGAAGAAATTGCCCCTGCAGCTAATATTGGTTCTATGTTGGAAGAAGATCAACAAGAAGAAGTACTACTGGCAGCAGTTGACGATGAAGAAGAAGCCGCATTAGCTGAAGTAGATGATGGACCAAACCCAGAAATTGCCAAAACCTATTTTGATGATTTACGTGAGCATTTTGACACTGCTATGACGGCCATGAAAGAACATGGACGCACGCACAAGAAAACTGTTGAATTATTAACAGCCATGTCAGACTCCTTCTTAAAATTAAAATTAACTGCACGACAAGTAGACAGACTTACAAAACATTTCCGTCAATTAAGAAATCACATTCGTGAATTCGAGCGCGGCATAATGCGTTTGTGTATTGAAAAAGCCAATATCCCAAGAAAATTATTCATCGATACCTTCCCAGGTCAAGAAACCGATCTAAAATGGTTAGAAATGATATGTCAAAAACATGCGAAGAAATTAAATCTTGAGAAAATCCAAGAATACACTGATGAAATTCTACGCGTACAAACACGATTAGCCTCATTTGAAATCGAATACGGTCTTACTATTTCAGAAATTAAAGACGTTAATCGTAAAATGTCTATTGGTGAAGCAAAAGCACGACGTGCCAAAAAAGAAATGGTTGAAGCGAATTTACGTCTAGTAATTTCCATCGCTAAAAAATACACCAATCGCGGTTTACAGTTCTTAGATTTAATTCAAGAAGGTAATATTGGATTGATGAAAGCAGTAGATAAATTCGAATACCGCCGCGGATACAAATTTTCAACCTATGCTACCTGGTGGATTAGACAGGCAATTACGCGCTCTATCGCTGACCAAGCCCGTACTATTCGTATACCGGTTCACATGATTGAAACGATAAACAAGCTCAATCGCATCTCCAGACAAATTCTTCAAGAAACTGGTAGAGAAGCAACACCGGAAGAATTACCAGAAAAAATGGAATTAAGCGAAGACAAAATTCGCAAGGTCCTT